>CAIVDK010000350.1 GCA_903904655.1 uncultured delta proteobacterium
ATGGTAATTTTCAAGTAAATTCAGCATAAACCGGGTACGGTTTCCATAACCGAAGATATTTTTCCGTTCATGGAACAACAGCAACTTCCAATGTTTCAGAATAAATAATGCTTTCAGAAAACGTAGCTTTGACCAGTCGGTATACTGAGCTTGATAGGGTTTAATCAAACCAAATGGCACCAGAAGGGGTAATATATCCGTCCGAAAACGGCTAATGCTTGATCTGATTCCGACTTTTCGGATAAATATCAGGAGAGTGAACCATTTGAACTTGAAAAACAAATGGTTAAATGTACCGCGTGTGCTCAGCGAAACAAATTCATCTCCACCCCATCCGCTAAAAATTACTTGAACGCCATCTTTTCCGGCCATTTGCATTGTCGGATGCTCAATATGCATTTGTTCAAATTCCGGGAGAAGAGAGTTCCTGACGGATTCTTTTTCTTCCAGTCGCAGGTATTTTACCGGCACTTCCTTTTCGACGGAAAAGGCTTCAATAAATTCCTTCTCATTGACCCCTTCTACTTCTCCCTTAAACTCTTCCGGCGACCAGGAATAGCCCAGCAGTTGTGTTTTATCCCCGATGTGGTCCGCCACAATTGAAGCAATACCGGTCGAGTCGATCCCGCCGCTGACGTGCGCCCCTGTTTTGCCCGGCTCCATCCTGTTTTGCGTAGCAGCCAGTATTAACTGCCGCAATCGCGTAACGGCATCCTCAAACGAAAGGGTTCTATTTTGCTTTATTTCTTCCGGCCGCCAGTATTTCGTGATTTGTTTCCGGTCCGGCAAAAATGAAACACAATGGCCAGGCACTACTTTAAAGACATCGTTAAATGCTGTTTGCGAGTATTCTTCTTTAAAGTCGAAGAACCGGCGGAGCATTTTTTCTTCAGAAAGTGCAGGTGATACAAGCCCTGACTTTACGATACCGAACTCATGCGAAGCAAAAATCAGCCGATTTTCATGGAACCAATAGGTTAAGGGGCGGGCGCCGATGTGGTCGCGAAACAAATGGACGGCGTTTTTTGCCCGGTCAATCACCACCGCGGCAAAATCGCCGTTGATCCGGTTAGCACAGTGAATGCCCCAACGGAGGTAGGCCCTGGCGAAGGCTTCTGCGGGGCTTGCAAAATCAACTGATTTTTTTAATTCTCCGGCATTATAAATCCGGATATCGGCCAAAACGATAAGTTCTTCGGTTTTGAAAATTCCGGTTTTCGGCTTCCGTTTTGGATGTCCGCAATAACCAATGGCAAAACTTTCCTCAACCTCAATCTGTTCGTTAAAGCCTTCCCATTTGACGGCATGGGCCAAGGCCCGAATTTCCTCCGGTTTGACAGGCTTTTTGTCAAAATCAATAACCCCAAAGATAAAACTCATCGTTTAAAGTTCATCATTCATAATTTCCAAGGGTTATACAAACAGTCGGCTGCGCTCATCTAACCTTCCACCTGCAATATCCCGTCTGCATGGAGTTCTTCCAGAAACGCTAAAACGTCCTGCTCGCAGGTCTTTCGGTCCACGTCGTATCTCAGGATGAGCGCATCGATCAGGTCCGTCACCTTGACGGGCTTAGCAATCAACTCCCATACACGGCTGCCGACAGGATCCAGACTGTAGTAATTGCCCTTTTCTACACTCATCATGACCTTCTCGTCGTCAATGTCGCTGGCGACAATGTCTTCAATCTGGGAGACAACGCTCTCCGTTGAAATGTTGTTCTTTTTCATGCGCACTCCTTCACAAGGTCAATCTTGTGGCGATGTCTATATTTGAAACGCAAGTGACGGTCAACGGTCAAATACCAGATAGTGCTGACCTCGTTTTCAGCTACTCAAGGGCGCCACTCAAATGCCAGATAATTATAAGTTGCAGATATAACTGTCATGGTATTTGTACAAACATAACCATATTTATTACCGATGGCGTCCCTATAAATGCTCATATCCATCATTGTCGTCGGCAATATCAATCTGCTCCAGGTACTTCTGAAAAATTGCCTCGCATTCATCACTCAAAGCTATCGAGCGTTCACAGGTTTCTTTCCACCGCCGGGCCATTCTTTTCCGCAATAACGGATCATGTTGCCGGGCCAACTCCACAAGCCACTGCCCCGCCCGGTGCAGTTCCGCAAGGCTCGACATGGGTTGCCGGTCGGAAATCCGCGCTAGGGCCAGGTAGTCCGGCAAAGGGGTGTGGGGGTACATTTCATAGAAATGGCGGAAGCGATATTTCTTGCGCTCCGTTTTAATCCTCCCCGTCATCCGCCGGCTGGTTTGTTGCTCATGGCAGCGGCGCTTTAAAAGAACGGCGGGAACATTACCGAAACGCGCTTTTGTCCTCATTCTTATCGGCCATTCATAGTCATCGAGGAGGACATCTTCAAGATAGGCGTTATCCTGGGCAATTTCGGTTCGCATCATTGTAGCGCCTGCTATAACGACGACACGGAATAACATCTCTCTGCCGATAGCTTCGTGCGACTCAGGGCACCATACTTTACCTTCCTTGGAGCCAAAGTTCTCGTAGCAGCAGCCGCATACATCCAATCCGGCGGAATGTATCCACTCAATCTGGGTTTGGAAGCGAGATGCATGGGAAATATCGTCCTGATCCGCACGAGCAACCCAATGCCCCCGGGCCTGACGGAAGCCGGCATTAACGGCGTGGGCTATCCCCCTGCGGTTAATAAAGAGCGTGCGGATTCGGCTATCCTGTCGTGCGTAGTCCCGGACGGTGTCCGTCGATCCATCGGTGGAATTATTATCCACAATAACAAACTCAAAGTCTTCAAAGGTCTGTCCTATGATGGATTCTATTGCCTCCGCAAGAAAGACGCCACCGTTATAGACGGGCATAACCACAGATAAGGAAGGGGTTTGCTTCATATTCGTTTACGCCAATACACGCATGATCGGTTGACAAAATGAATTGGCTCGTCAATGCCGTGCCGGATACGATATTCTTCAACTGCCTGACGGCAGGCCAAAAAACCGTAATCATCCATGATGACGAACCCACCTGGTGTGACCTTGGGATAGAGGTACTCCAAGGCGATCTTGGTCGAAGCATAGAGGTCGGCATCCAGCCTGAGGATGGCGAGCTGTTCGATGGGCGCGATCGGGAGCGTGTCGGCAAACCATCCGGACAAAAAAATGACCCCATCATCCAAAAGATCGTAACGCATGAAATGATCCCGTACGCCTTCGAGACAAAATGCTACAGACGGCTCCTTCGTTTCAGAAAAGTCGATCCCGGACGCAATATCGGGTTCGGACTCAGGCGGCGGAAGGCCCTCGAAGGAATCGGCAACCCAAAGACGGCGGTTTCCCTCAACATGGGCCGTCTGAAGGGCCCGCATAAAGATGGAGGCGCCACCCTGACAGACGCCCGCCTCCATGAAGTCGCCGGGGATATTCTCGGCAAAGACCGTCTCAGCGCACCGCTCCAGGTTGTCCAGCGCCGGCATGCCTATCATGGTGTGGCTGAAGCGGTAGGGTGCCTCAGCGGACAAGCCGACACCGTGCTTCGCGTCAATCAATACTTGGTACAGATCGGGTTCCCGGTACCGGATATCACGCAGGTACCGTTTCCATTCCAGATCGCTCATCCCGGCGACCGGATTTTTAAGGAACCGCATCCGCAGTTCATGTTCGGGATAGATCAGGTTGACCAGGGCGCGTTTCAGAAGCCACAGGTAGCGGAACCGTTGCCGGTCTTCAGGCGACGGCGCCTCGCTGCGGGTTTCCACCAATTCCCGTTCCTGCAAGGATGTCAGGAAACGTCCCGTATCCCCGGCGATTTTTTCGAGATCACCTGCAAACTCGCAGGCCAGCTTTTGGGCGATCTCATCAACTGTGACAGGGTATTCCAGACATTCCCAAATCCGTCTTCCCGTTCCCGCCAGACGTAAAAGTTTGTCTCCGTGGGGCGGCTTGACGAAAACCGCCCCATCTCGACAGTATGTAAGCGCCATACAGCGGCGATAGTTCAAGGACATGGGCCTCCTGAGATGCAATGTAATATTTCCCGACGTCGCCATGCCGTTGATCCGGCAAGGCGATGTTATGCAGGGATTGAAGCCGGCATATTCGATTTCCCAAAACCCCGATAAACGGGATAAGTAAGTTTACAAAATTATTTTCTACCAAAAAAATGTAGAAAATAATTTTCTTACTAATAAACAGATTTTCTTATGATGCGTACCCACTGCCATCAACACCCGTAGCTGGCGAGTTTAATTCTGTTTCCCTGAAATCATGCTCCTTAATCTCTGGTGATTGCCATGGACGCTTGAGTGAAGCGCCATCGACAGCCGTTAGGGATTTGCTCATTGGGTTCATTACCTTTCCGTCAATCGTTTCGTTTTCCATCTGTTGTTCTCCTTTCGTCGTTAAGTTGTTAAATTCATGACAAAATGCCCCGCCATAATTCCCCGCAGGAGGAGTGACGCCGCCTGTTGGTTTGTCCGGGGTGTGATCTCCGCTGATAAAGACTGCCATGCCTTCCGCAGGGCGCGGCAGTCCAGATATACAGCGACCGCCGCGTGTGATTCCAACAATTTCAGTTCCTCTTCCATTTCATCCCGGTAATCCAACAGTCGCCGTCCTACATCGGCAGCCTGTTTCCCCCGGATGACATTCCAGCGCATCTCCTCGGGCAGGATGCCGCCCAGCGACCGGCGCACCAGCATCCGTTCCCCGCCGGCGCAGCTGTGCTGTTCTTCAGGGACGCCAAAGCAGAACTCCAGCAATCGAATATCAGCGGTGGGGTCCCGGACATCCATCTGGAAGGCAGCCCCTGAGTGATGATGAATATAACACAGGGGGGCATTCAATTCAATAGTACGCCGCCGCTCCCATTCTGGAGACCGGGGCCTCGCGAATACCGGATCATGATCATGGTTCTGCTTGCGCATGGCATCCGCCAGGCCCAAGCGCCGGGCAAATTCCGGGTGAATGGCGCTGTATTCACCCCAGGCCGCTTCTGTGGGGTGAGTGAGCCACCGCCGTCTGCGCCATAGGGGGCCAAGGATGGGCGCTACCAGATGGCGGCGAAAGGTCCGATACCAGGAGCAGCCCTGGTTTTCCCTGTATGCCCGCAGGGCGTTCATTCCCACTCCCCAGCGATGCTGCGCCAGAAGATAAAAAATCCTGTTGCTCCCGCCGCTCCAGGAGATCCCGCCGTTTCCCAACTGACCCGTCAGGATGACCCCTATTCCATGTCGCCTGGCTTCTTCGTTGATAGCCCACATCCAGTAAAAATTGGCCGCCGCGTGAAGGGGATGACCGAACATGTCGAGTCTGTCAAGAACCGCCTTGAGAGGGGATATGTCCGTTGCCCCTATGGGGACATGCTGGATATTGCTATATTTTTCGGCTATGGTGTGGGCAAGAGGCCATTCATCGGCCAGCGCGCCAGCGACAAGATGCGCAGCAGGGTAGCGGGGCACGGATGTAAAAGCGGTCAGAGTCTGCCCGGTGGATTGGAGAGCCTCTGCCGCCAGAGCTGTGACAGAACCAGAATCGAGGCCGGCGCTCAGTGTGCTCCCTACAGGGCGATCGCAGCGCAGGCGCACCTGAACGGCCCGCCGAAAATGGGCGCGAAATCCTTCCAGATATTCTTCATCGGAGGCGAGGCGGATGGCAGGGATGTCGTCTATACGCCAGTATTTCCGTAGTTGCAGCGCCTGGGGCGTTACGGTCAGGCAATGGGCGGGCAAAAGCAGGTGGATATCCTTCCAGAATGTTCGCGACCATTCGTCTTCATCGCTGGGGAAGATGGCGAGATAGCGGGCAAGCTGCCATTCGTCCAGAATCGCGGGAAACTCGGGCAGGGCAAGAATTGCCTTCGGGGTTGAAGCAAAAGCGAAAAAAGGGGGCTTGTGGCAGTAAAAGAGGCCCGTATTGCCCAGATGATCCCGGGCGACGAAAAGGCGGCGGCGCTTTTCATTCCAGGCGGCAAATGACCAGTCTCCGAACAGACGCGCAGGGGCGTCTTCCCCGAAGCGTTCAAAGCTCAAAGCGACAAGGCGGCCGTCGGGGAAGGTGGGGCGCTCGTGCAGGGGAATGTGGAAAAAGTTGCAAAGATCGTCCCGATTGTCCAGACGGGCGGCGGCGGTAACGAGGATTCCGGAATCCGTTGCTTTCCAGGGCATTTGTTCATAGTGGGCTTCAGGCGTGGTGCAGAGGTGCGCGTGTCCAAGGCCTGCGCACCCTTTTATGCGGCTGTCCATACCGTCGGGACCCCAGCCATCGAGGGCGCGACGCATGGTTTCCATGCGCTCCGGTGGAACAGAACGGCCATCAAGATGGACGAGACCGAAGATAGCGCTCATGCGATTGTCCCTCTCCCAGCCAATAGGTTGGAGCTGGCGATGATTTCACCCATAGCAGCAGCCCCATTCATCCGTCCTGTTCCACTGTCCGGATCAGGCCCTTGGTCTCCAGTTTTGATACAAAAGCCAGCACTTCCACCCGGCACTGCTCAGGCGACACGTCAAAGGTATTCAGCAGTTCGGCGCAAAGGGCTTCAATTGTCACGGGATTTTCCAAACACTGCCAGATAGATGCAGCCATCTCATTTAAGCCGTAGTATTTCCCGGCATCCACATCGAACATCACCAGTTCCTCTTGAACGGGCGATGACACGACGTCCGCAGTACGAACGATCTTTTTTTGCAGGTCCATCAGTTCCCCTTTCTTCTCCAGAGTGCAGACATCGTTTTTAGGGGCCGTTAAGAAATAGCTATTACATTTCTATCCATTCCGTTACGGCCCCTTATGCCGGTTATGATATTAAAATGTTACAGTTGTTATTGAACGACGGCTTAGCTCCCCAAGAACACCGCTCAACTGCCTCTGTCGCTATCCACATAGTACCCGAGTAATATACCTTCAATAGTGAATCAACAATCTATTTTTAATACTTAATCACTGATTAAAGAATCTTCCCGAATGATATTTTCCCGTATAAGCCGCCGCAAAATTAGATCGACAATATCGGCCACGCTCTGTATTTCCGATTCCGCAACAACCTCGGGGTCAGGCGGCTCTTCATAAGGCGAACTCACGCCAGTGAATTCAGCTATCTCTCCTGCCAGGGCCTTTTTATAGAGACCGTGGGGATCACGTTTTATGCAGGTTTCCAGGCCACACTTGACGTGAATCTCGAAAAAGCGCGTTTTGGGGAATAGCGATCTGACAAATTGCCTGTCCCTCTCAAAGGGGGAAATGAATGTGCAGATGACAATATGCCCCGATTCAAAAAAGAGGCGGGCAACCTCCCCTGCGCGGCGGATATTCTCCTGCCTGTCCTTTTCGGAAAAATCGAGATCCCCGCATAAGCCGTGTCGCAAATGATCTCCATCAAGCAGCATGGTCCGACAACCGGCTTCGAAGAGCCTGTTCTCCAGGTTTTTGGCAAGCGTCGATTTGCCGGAACCGGAGAAGCCCGTGAACCACAGGACGGCGGCTGGGTGGCCGTTTTGCTTTTCTCTCGCTTCGCGCGGGATGTTCCCGCCACTCCAGACGGTATCGGGC
>CAIVDK010000351.1 GCA_903904655.1 uncultured delta proteobacterium
AATTCCAGGTCATCGCCGCCTTTCGGGCCGTACTCCTTATCTATTTTGGAACAACGCCTCAGGAACTCAACGAAGAAGTAAGCGTGCGGCATGTTCAAATCATGCATTGCCGCATCGACCGCCTCTTTCAACAAAACGGCTGCCTGTTGTCGCAACTCCGAGAGAGCCAGCGCTTTTTCGCACAGCTCGCCCGCGATTGCGGTTTTTTCTTTTGTCAGCTCATCCAGCTCTTCTTCCACGCTTTCGACGCTCTGTAACTCTTCTTCCATCTCCTGTTTTCTAACCAGCACTGCGTCAAGGGATGCGCCGTGTTTCCGTTTGAGCCGGCTGATTGCATCCAGGCGTTCGTCAATGGTTGCGAGCCTTTCCGGATCAAATACCAGTGTTTTGCCGTAATCGCGCAACGTGCGTGCCACTTCCTGCAAAACGATGAAACTGCCCTCCACATCGGCTTGCGACAGATTCAAGCCCGGATCAATCTTCTGTATTTCCTTGATCTGCGAAAGAACCTCTTTGAGCTGATCGCTTACGCAACGGTTCTCGGCGTAAAGCAACGCGTAGGCCCGATTGGCATAATCCGCAAGCTTTTGGGCGTTAACCATCAGTTTTTTTTCATCGGCCAGCGCCACGTCTTCTCCCGCGCGGGGATTGAGGTCTGCTATTTCTTTGAGCTGAAATTGGATCAGGTCTATTTTTTCCGCGCGATGACGGCGCATATTTTCCAGTTTTTCCATCCGGTTCAGAATCTGCTGATACCGGAAATAGACGTTTTCATACGTCTTGCGCGCCGGAAGGCAGCCGCCGAATTCATCGAGAATGTCGATGTGGTTTTCGGCACATAGAATAAGCTGATGTTCATGCTGTCCGCATATATTGATAAGAGATTCACTGATCGTAGCCAGATTCGCCAGTGTGGCCATCTGCCCGTTAATTTGCGCCCTGTTTTTACCGGTGCGCGAAATCACCCGGCGGATGACCAGTTCCTCGGTGGCTGCAAATCCCATTCCGGCCAGTTTTTCCTGAAGCAGGCTATCGTTCCTGATGTTAAAGAGCGCTTCCACGGTGGCGGTATCCGTCTGCGTCCGAATCATTTCCGCCGTGGCCCGATCACCCAGAAGCAGACTGACCGCTCCGATCAGAATGGACTTTCCGGCGCCGGTTTCTCCCGAAATGATATTCAAGCCTTCATCAAATGAAACATGAAGCTCGTCAATGATGGCAAAATTGGTAATGCTCAGTTCATGAAGCATTTTTTCTTTTTCCAGTCCCTGTTGGTAAACTGCCCCAACCCAGTTTGGAACGCAATATCTCTCCGTAGCTTCGGTGCGGTGAAAGAACCAGTCTTGTGTAATATTTTGATTTTCGAATCGTTATGACATCGCCGGAGCTGATCCGGTAGGATTCCTGGCCGTCCAGGGTAACCGTCGCGCCGCTTTCTTTAGACCACAACGTGATTTGTAAGTCGGAATTTTCGGGGAAAATAATCGGCCGGTTCGTTAGCGTGTGGGGACAGATCGGATTGATAATGATTAAATCCTTACCCGGAAAAACAATCGGGCCGCCGGCTGAAAGCGAATAGGCCGTCGATCCTGTTGGCGTGGAAATAATGAGACCGTCGGATTTATAGGTGGTCAGATATTGATTATTAATAACTGTTTCCAGTTCCACAATACGGGAGAGATTGCCGCGGTTGATTACCACGTCGTTCAATACAATGCCCGAACCAATGATTTTTTTGCCCCGGCGGATTTTCACATCCAGCATCATTCTTTTTTCCGTCAGAAAATCGCCTTTTAGAATCAGTTCAAGGGCCACATAGGTTTCGTTTAAATTGACCTCCGTGAGATAGCCAAACGTCCCCATATTGATGCCGACAATGGGCACAGGGTGCTGGGCGACATAGCGGGCGGTGCGCAGCATCGTGCCGTCTCCGCCGAGCACGGCAATCAAATCCACCTTGGACGCCAGGTCTTCGAGTTTAAATCCTCCTCCGCCGCCGATGGCGGCGGCGATGTTCGCCTCCAGCGAAACTTTAATGTTCCTGTCTTCCAGCCATTGTTTCAACGCCCCGGCAAATCCGGCGATATTTTCTTTTTCAATGTTGGCAATAATGCCGACTTTCTTAATTTTCATGATGATTAGCTCCAAAAGGACATCGTTTCGTAACATAAATAAAAGACGCTGTCTATGGATAAATGTTTTCCGGACACCGTTGAAAACTCTATGATTTATAAAGGCATTTTAAGAACATAAATCCTTGACAGGATCGCTTTCGATAAGATAGGGTGCGCGCCTGTGAGGTGATGAATATGGGTTTGATCAAGGGCAATTTCTCTTTTATGCAGTTTTCAGTGGAAGGCCAGTTGCCGCAGGCCTTTACCACTTTTATCAACAACCGGATCAAAGGCAACTCGTTTCGGGAAGCGCGCAATTCCACGGAAGAAAAACGCATGGGCTGGGTATCACTTACGGATATCCTGGATACCGACTTTGAAAAAGCCAACTATGCGCTGGGTGATTATCTGATTTTTTCGTTGCGGATCGACCGCAAATTGATTTCCCCCAAACTGCTGAAAATTCGTTTCATGGAAGAACAGCGACGTTTCATGGCCGAACACAATCAGACCCGCATCGGCAAATCCATGAACGAAGGCATCAAAGAAAAAGTCAAACTGGAACTGATGACCAAAAGCGATCCCGTGCCTTCTTTCTATGATGTTTTGTGGGCTGTCGGTCAGAACAAAGTTTATTTTTCATCTCTGACCGACAAGGTCGCTGATGATTTCGTGGATTTATTCAAGAAGACGTTTTCGCTCGGTTTGAAGCGCATCCTGCCGCAGGAACATCCACTGGCGCTGAAAAACAAAACCGAAGGCGATGTCGCCGCTGAGGACATTTCATTGATCGGACGCGAGTTCCTTACCTGGCTGTGGTTTAAATCCGAAGAAAGAAACGGCCGCATTGCACTCACCAAAACGGAAGAAGTCGAATTACATCTGCTTAAACGGATCGCACTGGAAGCGGGTGAAGGAGAGTATTCGCAGGGCGTGGTCTGTTCCGGACTTCACGCCGAGCTTAAAGAAGGCAAGGAAGCCATTCGGCAGGGGAAAAAAGTAAAAGAGACGGGCATGAAACTTCACCGCGATCAAAACGAATGGGAATTTAATTTTAAAGCCGACACATTCTACTTTCAATCTCTGAAAATGCCGGTGGTGGACTGGCAGGAAACACCGGAAGACCCGTCCGCAAGCCTTTTGGAGCGCATTTATCTGATCGAGAACGCTGTCAAGACTATCGATGACCTCTTCAAATCGTTTCTGGCGATTCGTTTTTCCACGGATTGGGCGGAAAAGGAAAAACCGGCACTTACAAAGTGGTTGAAATAGACTGACCCCCTGTAAGGGGGCGCGAGGCGAAATCGACTGAAGGCTGAATACCAAAGACTGATGGTCTTGTGAAGAGTTATTTATGATTTTAGGAAGGGTAATTTTAGAGGATTTACGCTTAACGTTTCAGATACGGCTGGAGCGTATTTTCCAGTAGCTGCCTTTGCTCTTCAAAATCTTGATTGTCTTTGGTTGGCGGCAATTTCATCAGTGGACAGAAAGTCACGGTAACGCAGGCAAACGGTTTGGGTACCATATATTTATCCCAGCTCCCCGCATACCAGGCACGATTGGCGGTTACGTAGGCAGGCGCGATGGCGGCATCCGCGCCGGAAGCGAGTGCGATGACGCCTGCTTTGACAATACCGGCCGGACCGCGCGGACCGTCCAGTAAATGCCCCGCTATACAGCCCTGCTGCAACCGGGAGATCATTTCTTTCAAGGCTGGCCCCCCGTTCCGCGACGATGAACCTCTGACCGGAAAAACATGCGCCGCCTCGGCTACGCGCGACACGATATCCCCATCCGTGCTTTTGGAAATCATGACACAGGTGGGATATTTTCGATAGCGGAGAAACAGCCTCAGGCCAACAAAAAACTGCTGATGCCAGCAGCAAATCAGAACTCTGCCCCCCTGCTCCAGATGGTTGATCCACTCGACATCATTAATCACTTTCAGACGAAACGTCATTGAATAGATCAGGGCCAGATAATAAATCATGCTTCCACCCAATCTAACTGTTGCAATCCTGCGCAGCTTCTTGAACATGTCAAACTCCCTCATTAGCGGAGACAAAATAATCATGGATGACGTTTCCATGCAAGAACAAATTAACATTTGACCTTGATTATCGGCCGGCGATTGTTTAAAGAATCTGTCAGTTACTGATCGGACGCATCACAAAAAGACAAACACGCGAGGCATGATTCATGAGCCACAACCTCATCATTGAAAGTATGAGCCAGACTGATTTTTACCCACACTGTCCTGAAAAGGTTGAACTGGTGCAAACGCATATTTCCTACGTCTTCATTGCCGGCGATTTCGTGTATAAAGTAAAAAAACCGGTAAATTTCGGTTTTCTCGATTTCACCACACTCGAAAAAAGAAAATTCTACTGTGAAGAAGAACTGCGCCTGAATAGACGCCTTGCCCACAATATCTATCTTGATGTTGTGCCGATTGTGCAGGATGATCTGGGACATCTGTCGCCCGGCGGCGATGGAAAAACCGTCGAATACGCCGTCCGCATGAAGAAGCTGCCCCTGGACAAGATGCTCAAAATCTTACTTGCCAAGGGTCAGGCTGATGCAAAAATCATGGATGCCGTGGCCGGAAAAATCGCCCGGTTTCACGCGGCCGCGCAGACCGGCGGCGCCATTGACGAGATGGGATCCACCAAGACCATCCGCCGCAATCACGAAGAAAATTTTACGGAAATTGAAAAGTATGTCGATGTCACCATCCCTGCCTACCAATACCAGTTCATCAAAGAATATGTGGAAAGATTCCTGGCCGTCAACAAACATCTTCTGGAAAAAAGAGTCGCGGAACATAAAATCCGGGAATGCCACGGCGACCTTCACCTGGAACATATCTGCATTGCCGATGAAATTATTATTTTTGACTGCATTGAGTTCAATGAGCGATTCCGGTTCAGCGATGTGGCGGCCGAGGTGGCTTTCCTGACGATGGACCTCGATTATAACGGTTACTTCCGTCAGGCTGAAGACTTTGCGCTCTCGTATCTGAAATACTCCGGCGACACGGATATGCACGCTCTTTTAAATTTTTACCGCTGTTACTACGCTTACGTTCGCGGAAAAGTCACCAGTTTTCGCCTGGATCAAAAAGAAATACCAGCAGCCCTGCGTGCTGAAATAAAACAGACCGCCTTGAAATATTTTAATCTGGCTTATGCTTACGCAGCGCACCTGGAAAAACCGGTTTTGATTCTTACCGCGGGACTGATCGGCTCCGGCAAAAGTTACCAGGCACGGCATCTGGCGGGGCGACTCGGCGCGGACGTGATCCGCACGGATGTTCTGCGCAAAGAACTGCTGCGGATCGCGCCTGCCGAAAAACACCATGAATCGTTCGGGCAGGGTATTTACGCCAGTGATATTTCCCGGAAGACCTATGAAAAAGCCATCGATCTGGCCGCAGAAATAATTATGCAGGGCAAGCCGGTTATTATCGACGCCTCTTTTAAAAACCGCTCAGATCGCAAAGAGGCCGTCGATCTAGCCGGAAGACTTCATGTGCCTTTTTATGTCATTGAATGTACCTGTCCCGATGACCTTGTTAAAATACGCCTGAAAAAAAGAATGCTGGATAATGACAATCCATCCGACGGCCGCTGGGAAATCCTGCAGGAGCAGAAAAAACAATACGAAGAAATAAGCGAAATTCCCGAAGGCTTCTACTTTAAAGTTGATACGTCGGGCAATCCGGAAATTGTCCGACAAAATATTATTCGCGCGCTCAAAATGGCCGAATTACAGGTTAGAAAATAAATTGATTATGGTTTGGAAGCTTCTTTGTCTTTTGTTTTTGCTTTTGTTTTTGCTTCAATTTTTGTTTTTTCTTTTTCTTCTTTTAGTTTTTGTGCTTTTTCTTCTTCGGCAAGCCGTGCCTTCGTTTCCGCAATGTATGCCTCTACCTTCAAATCCAGGCCCACGCCGGCATAATCGCGTGCGATGGCTTCAAAACGTTTCAGAGCAGCATCATACTTTTCCTGTTTGAAATAAAAATTACCCACATAAAACTCATGCTCAGCAAATTTCGATTTACATTCCCGAATCATTTTTTCGGCCAGGATGGAAAATTTGCTTTGCGGGAAACGGGCAACCAGCTTTTCAAACTCTCTTCTGGCTTTTATGGTTTCCGTCTGGTCCCGGTCAATCGCTCCAATTTGCACGTAGTGGCACATCCCCACCTGATAAAATGCATAGGGGACATTTTCATTCGTCGGATAAAACGTTGTAAAATCACGATAGGCTATTTCCGCCTCCACGTATTCCTTATCACTGTAAAAAGAATCCGCGATGCCCAGCTCGGCTAAGATGGACAGTTCGTGAAGTGGATATTCTTCCTTGAGGCGAACATAGAATCCCCTCGCTTTTTTATAGCTGCCGTTCTGATATTCAGCAGTGCCAAGCGAGTAAAGAGATTCCGGCGTAGATTTGACCGGTTCGTTCTTACGAAAAAAATCAAAAATATTGCCTTTCAACAGGCTCGATTTGTCAAATGAGCAACCGCTGCAAAGCAACATAAAGACTATGATCATGCTGATGTTTTTTAATTTCACAAGAATTCCTAATCAGAATTTACTAAAAGCACTTTATTCCGGTTGTATTCGTCAGAACGGATATCACAGGCTTTTCTTTATAAACGCTTCGAGTTTATCTTTCGGCGCAAGACCAATGAGGGTGTCCGATACTTTTCCATCTTTAAACATGATCAAGGTCGGAATACTGCGAACACCGTACGCAACCGCTGACTTCTGAGAGTCGTCAACATTCAGTTTCATGACTTTAATTTTGTCTTGATACTGAACGGCGATCTCTTCCACAAGCGGTCCGATGGCCTTGCACGGCCCGCACCAGGGCGCCCAGAAATCAATCAGTACCGGTTTGTTGCTTTTCAGGACTTCCCCCTCAAAATTGTCGTCGGTGGCCACACCAAGAAATTGGCTACTCATGAAACACGCCCTCCTTTTTTATTTGCCGACTATATGTCACAGCGCAGTAAAAAAAGTCAAATGCTATTTGCCGCCCCCTGACAAGCCCTTTCTTTTTTGACTGTGTCTTCTTTATCTGCTATAAATCATCCCACATTTAAGGAGGTTGATATGGGACGGGTCGGTGTATTAGCAGGCACGATTATGATGGAAAGAAGCCATCTGATTCAAAAAGGCAGCAAGCAACGGATCAAAAATCAACATGGCGAAGCGCTGGCCGTTTTGACGGATGAGATGGTCTTTATTGTCCGGCACGGCACTGATCCCGCCGAATATATTTTGCCGCACAAAATCAACCATCACGCCAATCTTCAGGCGTTGAAAGATCTCGGCGTTACCGACGTGGTTGGCATCAACTCAACCGGATCATTGAAAATAAGTTTGCGTCCGGGCATGATCGTCATTCCCGATGATTTTATCACCCTCACGGCGACACCAACCATTCATCAGAATAAAGCCGTCCACATCACGCCTTCCTTAAATGAATCCGTGCGCCAAAAACTGATCGCGGCGGCGCAAAGCTGTAACCTGGACGTTGTCGAAAAAGGAACCTACTGGCAGGTTACGGGGCCCCGCCTGGAAACCCGGGCGGAAATCCGGATGATGGCGAATTTTGCCGATATTGTCGGTATGACGATGGCCAATGAAGCGGTGATCGCCCTGGAAATGGGTTTGTCTTACGCCTCGGCCTGTTCCATTGACAATTTCGGCAACGGGCTTATGGAAAAGCCGCTCAGTTTAGAGGAAATTATTGCCGGGACACGCAAAAATGCGGACATGATGATGAGGCTTTTGGAAAACTACGTTGGTTTAAGTCGGAGACTTGAGCCAACCAGGCCAACCGGGACATGATGAGGCTTTTGAAACAGTGCAATCAACCACCTCGCAGCAAACTGTCGAGGTATGAAAAGAACGTTATGATATCGCGAGCCCGCTGCGGAGAATTGACGCTCGTCCCGCAACAGCGGGATTAAATTACAGGCGGCTGTATGCGGCATATCATCAAAGGCTGCAAGTCTGGAACTCTAATGGTTCCAGAATGTTTAATTTCTTGCGTTTGAGGTATTCCGGAAAACCATACAGGCGTTTCCCGCGATACGCCATCACCACCGCGCCTGCCGGACAGTTATTCAGGCAACCGAAGCAGGCCAGGCATTTATCGCGATCCACAAATTGTTTCTCCGGATGGATAGCGGCTACCGGACATTTTTTCACGCAGGTCCGACAGTTGATGCATTGGGCGGCATCGACGGTGTGTTCACTGATCGCTTTCTTGTTGAGCCAGACCAAAGGCAGCATCCGCACCATTTCCCGGAGCGCGATTTCGGAAGCATAGGAAACCGGTTGGCCTCGTTTGACTCTCTCCAGAACCTGCCTGGTGAAGTTCCGCACCTGATTGTAAGTGGCCTCATTGGGCAGATGTTGGCCCGATCGCTGGTTGGCACTGTCCCAGTCCGGCGTGGGATAGGCCGGAATACTACGAAAGGCGTCCATGTCCACGGGAACCCCTTCCTTTTCCGCTAAAAGATGAAGGATATGACACAGGGCGTTATGCTGATTGCCTTCCGGCCCGCCGAAAGACACGAACGCAGCTACAGGCGTTCCCGTAATTTTCGGCATCGCGCCCAGCCAGTCGCTGACATTAGAAGGAATATCGTAATAAAAAACCGGCGAGCCGATCAGGATTAGATCATAATCCGCCAGGCGTTTTTTATCGAAGCTCCGCATGTCGGCCAGATCTGCCGTCAACCCCCCGTCTTTCAGGATACAGGCCATCAGTCTTCCATAGCGGCTGGTAAATCCCGATTGACTGTAACACAAAACAAGCGCACGTTTCGGATTGCGGGTTTTCAATTCCCGTTGGATCGCCCTCGCCTGTGCGGGAAGCGGCAGGCTTAAAGCGGCGTAGAGCATGGCGCTTTTTTTAATAAAGTTGCGTCTGTTTTCCATGCAGTTCCTTGCCGGGCATCTTTCAATTGTTTACCGGTCAATGTTTATTTTTCTCGCGGCCGATGCGAATTAAATACCTCAGCAGAAATGTGCCGATGCCCAGCGCCTGATCCTCGCTAAAGCGCTTTTCGCGTCGGTCAGTCTTTCCTGATCAGTCTCTTTCCAGTTAAATATCATATCATTCATCCTTCATGAAAGTCCGGGCCGTGAATCTTCCCGTAAATTCAGAAAGCGCCGAGCTGACAGGGTTTGACTTTAATTTTCAGTTTCTCACAGGCGGCGCAGAGATCCGCTCGTTTGATCTGAAGTTTGTCCGCGATTTCCCAGGCCGCAATGCAGGAAAGCCGCTCATTAACCAGCGCCGCCGTAATGTTTTTTTCCAGCTCAGGCGAAATAGATTCGGCAGCCTGCACCAACTTTTTCTTTCCATCGTAACCGAAAAGCCCCAACTGGCACTGAACAATATTGATATTGAGCATATCGATGGCCACACCGATTTCACTCATCGGCGTATTCTTTGTCTGAGACATTTTTTCCGCCGCCTTGCAGGCAATGTTGTTGTCTGTAACCTGCTTAAGGATTTCCTGTTTCAAATCTTCGGGCACCTTCGTGCCTACCGGATGCTTTTCGAAAAATTTGCCTTTGTCCTGATGTGCCATAGTTTTATCCTCATTAATACTTCATGTAGTGGAACGGCTCTACCGCCGACAGGGATTCTGTATCCAGTGTTTTAAATCCATTCTTTTCCACGAGCTTTTCCGTTTTTTCGATTTGATCCACATCCACGACAAATACAGCTCTGGCCGAGCTTTCAAGCACAAAACCATAAGCGTTGTTGATATTGATCCCTTCCCGATACAAAAGCTGCATTAGCTTATCCAATCCGCCCGGCTTATCGGGAATCAGCACGGCCAAAACGCTCTTCAGATGCACCGTCATGCCTGTATCCGTCAGCGCTTTTTCCGCGCTCTGCGGGTCGTCGACGATCAAATTGATCACCCCGAACGTATCGGAAGTCGATATGGTTGTCGCCCGGATGCTGATTTTGGCCTTGGCCAGAACGCTCGTGACATGAGCCAATTTTCCCGGTTTATCTTCCGCAAAAACAGAAAGCTGATAAGCAATCATAATTTCCCCCTCGAATTTATTCTTTTCGGTTGTCGATTACCCTGACTGCCTTCCCTTCCCCTTTCGGAATGCTGTCGGGTTCGACCAATTCGACTTTCGGCGTGATTAAGATTTCGCCTTTTAATTCCTCAATGATTTTCTTTTTTAATTTTTCCAGCTGTTTCAAATCGCCGGAAAAATATTGCTTGCCCACTTCCACCTTTACGGTCATGTCGTCATTGTACCCTTCTCTGGTTAAAATGATCAGGAAGTTTGTGCCGACACCCGGAATGTCCATCAGCTTCTTTTCGATCTGCATCGGGAAAATATTCACGCCCTTGAGGATCAGCATATCGTCCGATCTGCCCTTGATCCTTTCGATCCGGCGATGCGTCCGTCCGCAGGCACAGGGTTCCGGGATAATCCGGGTCAAATCCTTGGTGCGGTAACGGATGAGCGGCATACCCTCTTTCTGCAAAGATGTCATAACCAGTTCACCTTCCTCGCCGTCGGGAACCGGTTGCAGCGTTTTCGAATCAATAATTTCCACCAGGAAACTGTCTTCCCAGATATGCATGCCTTCCTGGTAGGGGCATTCAAAGGCCACACCCGGCCCGTTCATTTCGGAAAGGCCGTAGGAATTGAATGCCTTATAGCCGTATATTTCTTCGATCTTTTTGCGCATCTTTTCCGTGTGCGGCTCCGCGCCCAGGAAAGCGATTTTTACGGACGTGTCTTTGCGCGGATCAAGCTTCAGTTCATCAAAAACCGTGGACAGATGCAGGGCGTAGCTGGGGATGACATGAACTGCCGTGGTGGTAAAATCACGCATCAACTGAATCTGGCGTTTGGAGTTGCCGGCGCCCGCCGGAATAACCAGTGCGCCAATTTTTTCAGCGCCGTAATGAAATCCCAGACCACCCGTAAAAAGTCCATAGGTCATCATGTTTTGAAAGATATCGCCTTTGCGCATACCGGCCATGTAGAGGCATCGCGCCAACAGATTCGTCCAGACGGCGATATCTTTGGCGGTGTGAAAGACGACCGTCGCCCGACCGGTCGTTCCCGATGACGAGTGCATTCGCACCAGTTCGTCTTTTGGTACAGCGGTAAAACCGTACGGCCAGTGTTCGCGCAAATCGTCCTTGGTCGTAAACGGAAACTTGGTGATATCCAAAAGGGATTTCACCGAGCTTACACCAATCCCCTTTTCCTGGAATGTTTTGCCGTAATAATAAGATTTTTCCGCTTTGATAAGCGTATCCTGAAGCGCAACCAGTTGCGCCGCTTCCAGTTTGGAACGATCCATGGTCTCTACTTCTTTTTCCCAGTACATTTAATCCTCCAGAAAACATACATTTGGATCTTTTCTACAATGATGACGTCCTTTTATCAAGGCAAATCTCAGGCGCTCAGACCCGCACATAACGATTGTCTTTCTTCATAATTCTACCCTGCCCGAGTAAATAGTCTAAGTGCTTGCCGATTAAAACCTTTTCGTTGAATTCAAAAAACTCTTTCGGCTCGCGCGGCTTGCCGTAAATCAGCCAGGCGGAGCAAATCTCCCCAAGCGTTTTCGGCTGCTCCAGAAAGGACAGGAGTTTATTTTCCCGCTCATAAACAATGTTTTCATAGGCATCCCAGAGCGATCCGGGATTTTCTTCATAAAGTCCCGAATTGTGTGCGGCCACCCATCTTCGGGCGGGAATTGCTTTGAGTTTACGGATGGAGGCAATTGTCTCTTCAATGCTGGAGGCCACATCCCCATACCAGGGACCAAACGACGTCAGATCGTAATCCCCGAGGAAAAGAAGTTCTTCCTCAGGAAAAAAGAAAGACAGGTGTCCCGGGGTATGCCCCGGCGTGGCAATGATCTGGACGGAAAGCCCGCCCAGATCAATCGTTTCATCATCTGCAAGAAAACGCGCTTGGGATATTGGCTGATAGTTAAATTCTTCGATCATGATTTTTTCCCAATAGCCGCGCTGATCGGGACTTTGTAAACCATACCAATCCAGGAACACATCAAGATCCGTCAGCGGCGGAAAATCACGCCCGGAGATCCATAACGGACAGTTCTCAAAGAGATTCAGATAGCGGATGTGATCTTCATGCCAGTGCGAAAGCCAGACCCAATCGACGCCTTCATCTTTTAAGCACATCAGCTTTTCCTGGGAGCACGCGGGATCGATAATCACCCGTGTCTTGTCCCCTTGCAAATACAGAGAATGATTAAAAGGGTACTTCCCCCCGTTGTCACCGTAAACAAAACGAATCCGCCCAAACTGACGATCCTGCATCTTATGACCTCCCGTAAAAATTGCTCGACACTATAGAAAATTCTCCATTCGATTTCCTCCCGATCAGCCCTTCCTTATCGCATCAAAAATGTATGATCCGACCTATGCTGAAATTATACCCTGTAA
The DNA here is from genome assembly GCA_903904655.1 of uncultured delta proteobacterium. Lineage (GTDB taxonomy): Bacteria > Desulfobacterota > Syntrophia > Syntrophales > Smithellaceae > UBA8904. Next base: position 12,613 of record CAIVDK010000351.1, read on the forward strand.
TCATAGCACTCAAGATGTAATTTCAATGCTCGTTTTGAGCCGTATAAAAACCGGTTGAGATTTTTCTCTGACTTTTTTTAATCCTCGTAATCCTTAAAACATTTCTACCGTCCCAAAATCACGTCTCCTGTATCCGTGATGAGCTTTTCCGGCAATTGAAAAAGTCGCCGAAAAGTATCCAGCGTTCCTTTGGCCAGCGACCGCACCGGCATGGGACTCACATTGGGGTCATCCCAATTTCCATCAACTTTGAAATGGACGGTAATGAGATGACCGCCTTCGTCGGTGAGAACCCACCCCGCAATGGGAATTCTCGCCGCGATACGATCCAGGGTTTGCAGCGGATGCACGCCGACAATGTTGTCCAATTTCTTTTTCAGCAGATCAACTTTCCCCACACCCGAAATCTGCATGGCATCGCTGTCGATGAGGAAATCGTCCGAGGATAAGACGCCGTTCTTGAGCAACAGACCTGCTGTGATCGACGTATAGGGCATCCCGTCTTTTGCCATATCCGGCAGCTGAAATTTCAGCAATTGAGAGACATTGAGCAGCGAGAATATTTTGGAAAATACGGAAAACTTTTGCAGGACGCCCTTTTCAGCTCTGACCTTAAAAGTGCCAGTCGCTGTCTTCGTAAAATCGTTCATAATGCTTCCTGTAGCGGTCACATCTCCCGCAAGCGACATTTTTCCGGTCAGCGTACGGTCTCCAATATCCAGGAGTGCCTTGAACTTTTCCAGCGATATTTTATCAAGGGAAAAATTTGCCTGATATCGGTTCTGGCCATCGGGACGAATCTCCACCCTGCCCTTTCCCTTGAGGCTTCCATCGAGAACGCCTGCTTCCAATGTCTCGATAGACAGAATTCCCTGACTATATTTGAACCCGGCGCCTAGTTTTTTGAAATCAAAGCCGTTGAATACACCGGCATCCACACGCAGGGTCAAGTCCAGCTCTATCTTGGAAGGAGAATTATCGCCTTGCTTTGAATACTCCAAGGTCATCAGGCGAGCAACATCATCCGAATGGATATACGGGGAATTCAGGGTTAGAACGATCTTCGGCTCAGCAAAATCCGGAACATCCCCTGAAAAATTAAAAATGGACTTTCCCAGTGAGAGCGAAAGCCGGTCCACATGGAAGCGGCTATCTCCGACGGCAATTTGTCCCTTCATATTTTGAAAGCTGACGTCGCCTTCCGGGGCAGACAATCCCACATCTGTGGCCTTGAGCAGTGGCGTATCGAATTGACAGGTGACTTTCGCCTTGCGGAAATTTCGCATCCTGCATTTCCCCTGAATAACGCTGTCGCCAATGCGTGCTTTGATCAGCGATGTTTCCATTTTGTTGCCTTTGAAGGCAACCACGCCTGTTAACCCACTTATCGGCTTAACCGCATCCGCAGGCTTAAACGCAACGTTGGTCAATGAAACAGTACCATTCCAAAGGAAAGAACCCGACTCGCGAGGATCGCTGCGACCGGTCATATCGATCAGACAGGACCCGACAGGATCAAATTTCCGCAACCCCGACAGAATCGAGACGGCTTCGCGGATATCAAACGTATTGGACCGAACGTTCAGCGATAGGGATTCCTTTCCCGAGAAGCGATAGGTGGCGGAGCCGTTTAAGGTCACCGGCGACAAATCATATTTAAAGGAAGAAACACTAACAGCATTCTTGTTCAGAATGATTTCGGCGGAAAGTTGATTTTGTTTCGCCTTGGGTTTTTCCATGACATCCAGATACGCATAGCCGGCCTGGGTCAGATCCCAGCGGGCGCTGATCTGGTAATTCTCAGTCGGACCCTTTCCCGAGAGATGAAGCGTTGAAGGCCCGTCAAAGGCGAGATTGCTATTTTTATCTTTTCCTAAAAACCATAGGACCTCATCACGGGCGGGCTGAAGGGTCATGTTAACGGCGTAGATGACAGGCGGCGGCAGGGCAAAATCGGAAATGCCACCGTCGAGCTTGCAGGGCGACGTACCAAAACGGCCCGTCATATTCCGTAGTGAAAACCGTCTGTTTTTCAGTTCCAGCACACCGCTGATGTCCTGAAAGTCAGGGGTCTTGTCACCGACGCCGACCACAAAAACGCCTTTATTGACTTCCGCCAGGATGGAAAGGATACCGGCATTTTCTTGTTTCATTATGTCGGCAATCTCGCTTAGCCTGCCTGCGAGCTTTCCTTCGACCAGGCGGAAGTCGCCGCCCGTGACGTGATCCTCAATGAAACGCCCAACCCCTTGAGGAATGATTCCCCAGGGGATATAAGATTGCATTTCTGTAAGCGGGAAGGCGGCGGTTGCGGCGGTTGCTGTGAGCAGAGGATCTTCCTTATCCATGTCCTGGATGGCAAAGCGGCAGGCGACAGCAATGCGATCAACCACCAGACGGGTAACGTCCAAGTTAAGATGGCCGGCATTGCGCGTTAAGACGTAATCGACATGGACAGTCCGCGGATGCAAAGGCTTCCGGAAAACATGCGGATAGTGCAGCAGGGCGTCTTTCACCGTAATGGTTCCTTTCGATGTGAGCTGCGAGACAGTTCCCGAAATCGTCGTCTGCAAATCCAGCCGTCCAGCCAATTGTTCGATAGACACATGACCGCGCAGGTAAGGCTGGTAATGATTGATATCCATTCCCGTCAATCGGATGGACGCATCCAGTGTGCCCTCCTCAATCGGTTTTTCGGAAGGAGAGGGGCGAAAGGTTCCCTCAATCGAAAGCGCTCCCTGATTTTTATTTTCGTTGAGGGTGGCTGTGATACTGAAACGGGACGTTTTGCTAAAAAGCCGCGGATCGATCCGGCATTGCAGATTAGTAAGCGAGGTCGTAAGACCTGCCGCGCCTGCCGTCTGGTCGGTAAAGATCAGCACACCTTTCTCAATGGTGATTTTCCGCAGATCCAGAGTCATCTCCGGTTTCTCTTGTCGATTCAGAAGATCGGCAATATTCAGAATACCTGCCTGATCCCGCTTCAATGACAATCGAGGTTGATCGAGAATAGATTCCCGAAGAACCACGCGCTTTACCAAAAGAGGAAGAAGATCCACCCGGAAAGAAGCGGTGCCCACATGGAGTAAATCGGAGGACCGGTCTTTATCCCGGATCACAAGATTGGTGAATTGTAACGCCAGCCCATTGCGGAGCGTCAGCGTGGCTTTTCCCTTTTCATAAGTAACATCGCGATCCAATGCGTTGCCCGCGCCTGTCGTGATTTTTTCCCGAAACGTATCGAGTTGTGACAACTGGTAGGACGCATAAAACCACGCACCCGCTAACAGCGAAACAAGCACGATGAGCGCGATGGCGGCTATCAGGAGACCTTTGATCAGGGCACGTTTTTTCATAGTCGCTTACAGTCTAAAGTATTTCAAGATTATATACGCAATTAATATGTCTGGATAAAAATTGTCATAACGACATGATCATATACTACAGTCAGCGCCCGATTTATTTCAACAAAAAACTGGAGATATTTTCTTAACAACCACAATAGACAAAAAGCGGAAACCCTTGCGTCTCTCAATATACTGAGGTTCAACCGCATATGGCTAACCCACGACTGAACCGTTATGCCGCGGCACCAAGGTTGTGTGGTATATTCTAGGTCTCATCGAAGTGATATTGGCGTTGCGATTTGTCTTAAAGCTGCTTTGGGGTTATGGCTATGCTGGACACAAATATCGAAAACCAGCCGAACAATCGCGTTAATTAAAAAATCTCCGCTAATGCCATCCCAATGACGCGAACTGAGCCAACCGGAACGGACATTAGGGAGAATTGTTTTAGGGCGATATCACACTTTGATTTTGCCTTCTTTCATCATTTTTGTGGCCTTAAAAATATCGAGAGGGAACTTTTTGTATATTTCTTCAAGCTTTACCAGGAGAACCGGATAACCGATCCCCTGAGCGAGCGCAAAGGGACCAAAAGGAGACCCGCCGCCGTTGGCCATCGCCAGATCGATTTCCTTGGGATCATCCGCCACACCTTCTTCCAGCACTTTCGTCGCTTCGTTGACCTGTAACGCAACCAGATGATTCAGATCGAATTCCTTGGTCGCCTTAGCCAGATCAATGGCCGGTCTGCCCTTCGACCAGTCATAAAACCCCTTACCCGTTTTTTTACCGAGGTTGCCGACTTTCAAATAAGATTCTATCGCGTCGGAAGGTTTGTAATCGCCGGAAAGCACCGAAGCAAAATATTCCAGACCATGCACCGCGACATCAATGCCAACATAGTCCAAAAGTTCGAATGGCGCCATCGCCATGATGGGCTTAAACGCTGCGTCAAACTCTTCCGGCGTGGGATGGCCCGCTTCCAGAATTTTGGAAAGCAAAAGCAACGTCGGTTCGTTGACCCGGTTGTAAATGAACCCCGGCGAGTCTTTCCTAACGATAACCGGAACTTTTTTAATTTTTTTGGCGATGTCATAGCCGATCTGAATAGATTCGTCGGATGTCTTGCCGCCTTTGATGACTTCCACCAGTTTCATCAGAATGGCCGGGTTGAAAAAATGATAGCCGATCACCTTCTCCGGCCTCTGTGTGGCCAAAGCAATGTCCGTGATGCTGATATTGGATGTGTTCGACGCCAAAATGGCGTGCTTGGGGGCGAACTTGTCCAGATCGGCAAAGACGCTTCTTTTGAGTTCGAGTTTTTCCGGCACGGCTTCAATAATGAAATCCGCATCCTTCACAGCTGTCTGCAAATCCACCATCGGAGTAAGACGCGCCAGAGCGTCATTGTATGCCTCCGGTGTCACTTTTCCTTTTTCCTTGAATTTGTCAAAACTGGCTTTGATACCGGCCATTCCTTTATCCACAAATCTCTGTTCGATGTCCCGCAAAACAACGGTATAACCGCCCAACAAGCAGGATGCCGCGATTCCGTGTCCCATATCTCCTGCACCGATCATTGCAATCTTCTTTACGTCTTCAGCTTTCATTTTGATTTTCCCTCCTTACCTTTAGGATTTTTGCCCTGATTTCGTCGTTATCATATATTTACTCTTTCAGCGCTCCGGTAAAGTTGTCCGCCTCGACCTTCAGCGCCGCGCCTTCGTTGTTCATGATGCAGGCAAGGCGGCCGTAGAATTTGGGAAATTCCGCGCCGATGAAAAACTGCGACGACAGCACGCGGCCGCTGTAATAGGCGGCTTCCGGGTTGTCGGCCAGAATCTTCTGCCGGTCGGCGCCTTTGGCATCGCCCAACAACGCTTTGGCTTTGGGAGTGGTGATGGTGAGGCTCCATAGATGCAGCCAGGCCAGAATCAGCGGATACATGGCCTGCTGGAAGGGTGTTGCGTTATTGAGCAGAAGGAGAATCTTCATTTCGCTCATCTGCTTCTTCATCATCTCGATCATCTCGTCGAGTTTTGCCAGACCGTCGACGACCGGATTGACATACTTGTCGTCGACGACGCCTTTGGCCTTCGCAATCGTGCCATTCATCCATTCCTTGAGCTGGGAGTAGTTGTACATCTCGGGATTCATGAGAATCTTGCGCATGACCAGGTCGAGTGACTGGATGGCGTTGGTCCCCTCATAGATCGAAAAAACTTTGGTGTCGCGGGCGTACTGTTCGACCGGGTATTCCTGGCAGAAGCCGTAACCACCGTAAACCTGCATCGCCTCGGCGGTGACGAGCCAGGAGGCGTCGGAGATGCCGGCCTTCACGATCGGAGTCAGGATTTCGACGATACCGGTCGCTCTTTTCACTTCTTCGGGATCTTTCGATGCATGCATGATATCCTCGTGATAGGCAAGGAAGAGGCACAGCATACTCATCCCCTCGACGTTGCTCTTCATGTAAAGGAGCATCCGCTTCACGTCCGGGTGATTGATGATGGTCACGGGGCCGCCTTTGGGATTGGTAATGAGGGCGCTCTGAACTCTGTTGCGGGCGTAAGTTACAGCGTGCAGGTAAGCGGCACTGGAGCAACCCAGGGCTTGGACACCCGTGTGGATGCGGGCTGCGTTCATGAGATGGAACATGACCTTCATGCCTTCGCGTTCTTTGCCCAGCAGGTAGCCGACGCACTTGCCGTTATCGCCAAAATTCAGCGAGGAGGTGGCGTTTCCTTTAAGGCCCATTTTGTGCTCGATGCCCGAACAGATCATGTCGTTGCGCTTGCCCAGGGAACCATCCTTGTTGATGAGGACTTTGGGAACGACGAAGATCGAGATCCCCTTGGTCCCTTCCGGATCGCCTTCGATCCTCGCGAGGACCGGGTGAATGATGTTCTCGTTCATGTCGTGTTCGCCGTTGGAGATGAAAATCTTTGAGCCGGTGATCAGATAGGTACCATCGGCTTGCTTGACCGCCTTTGTTTTCAGAGCCCCGACATCGGATCCGGCGCCCGGCTCCGTCAGACACATGGTGCCGCCCCATTTTCCTTCCAGCAGCTTGGGAACAACCATGTCATAGAGTTCCTTATTAGCGAAGGGGGCGATGATGGCGAGCGCCCCGGTGATCGAGCCGCAATACATTGTCAGGGATGTGTTTCCGGCATTGAAATACTCGGCGCAGGCCATCGAGATGCTGGAGGGGAGACCCATCCCGCCCATTTGCTGGGGCAGGGCCAGGGAATGGAATCCTGACTCGATATAGGCATTGAATCCCTTTTTGAACGATTCGGGAACCTTGACCTCGCCCGTTTTGGGATCGAACTTCAGGCCCGTCTTGTCCCCTTCGGCATTGGTCGGATAAAACTGCTGGATGGCAATCTTTTCTGCCAGTTCGAGCGTATCTTCATAGACGCTCCTGTCAAAATCTTTGAATGCCTCAAACCGGCTCAGTTTCTCCAGCTCCAGCATTTCAAACAGGGTAAAACGGACATCACGTGAATCTATTAACTGATTTAACGACATAAATACCTCCTTAAAAATAATATTTTTTATCCCTTGTTAATACGGGACGGGTATCAAGATTTTTTTGACAAACGCTCAGAGATTGATATCGAACGTTCATTTTTTTCTTAGCAGATAAGAAATGAAACGCAAGAAATATTTTTAATTATCTTCAATGTTTATGATTTTAAATAAAAAAATTACTCTTTATTCTTCTCCTTGATAGATGCAGCCGGATTCTGGACTTTCCTGAACGATGATCTTATACAATTGCGGCAGTACGGGTCGAAGCCGCCGCCAGATCCACTGGCATAAGTTTTCCGAAGTGGGATTTTCCAGACCTTCGATATTGTTTAAATTTTTATGATCCAATTGGTCCAGGACCGGTTCAAAAGCAGCCGAAATATCGGCAAAATCCATAACCCAGCCGGTGCGGGGGTCGGCAAAACCCCGGATGTGAATTTCAACGCGGAAGGAATGGCCATGCAGCTTGGCGCACTTGTGGCCGACAGGAACACAGGGCAGATGATGCGCCGCGTCAAATTTGAACACTTTATAAATTTCCATTTTTCATTCCTTATCGAACACCTAATATTTTATGCAACTGCAAACTGATTCGCCACTCGGGATGAGCCAGAACATACTCCAAGGTCTGCCTTGTGGCCTGTTCCTGACCAGCGCCATCCATTGGCTGCAGAAAAAAATGCCGGAAATTGAGTTTTACATATTGTTCCAGTTCGGCCCCGTCCTGCGGATAGACCAGTTTCAACTCATGCCCGCTTACCTGCGCCAACTCCACAGAGGCTTTGGGACTGACACAAATCCAATCAATGCCCGCAGGCGCTGCGAGCGTGCCGTTGGTCTCCACGGCTATTTCAAAATTTTCTTCATGCAGGGCGGCAATCAACTCGTCATCGATCTGCAGCAAGGGTTCTCCGCCGGTGCAAACCACAAAGCGGCGACCGTTTGATTGCGGCCAGTTTTGAGCTATCTTTTTGACCAAAAAGTTTGCGGTTTTATATGATCCGCCATCGTTGCCGTCCGTCCCGACAAAATCCGTATCACAAAATTTGCAGAGCGCATCTTTTCGGTCTTCTTCTTTACCGGACCACAAATTACATCCGGCAAAACGGCAAAAAACCGCCGGGCGGCCACTGTAATAACCTTCCCCCTGGACCGAATAAAATATTTCCTTAACAGAATACATAAGTCCTTTATGCTGAAGGCTGACCCCCTAAAGGGGGCACGAGACCGAAGGCTAAAGCCATTCAAGCCATGTTCGAATTTAACTTTGTGTCTTTGCGCCCCTGTAACTCTGTGCCTCGCGCCACCTCGCTTACCCTCGCGCCACCTTCAGGTGGTCAGAGTATCAGGTGGTTGTCCTTCAGCCTTCAGCCTCGTCCCCCCTTAGGGGGTCAGCCTATACTTCCCTGGATCCTTCAGCCCCGCTTCCTGAAAGCCTTTCAAACGCAGCAGACAGGAATCACACTGACCGCAGGCAGCGCCGTCCGTTCCCGGATCGTAGCAACTATGCGTCAGGGAATAATCAACGTCCAATGCCATGCCTTTACGAATAATCTGCGCCTTGCTTAACGCGATGAGCGGTGTATGAATTTTTAATTTTTGTTTGCCCTCCACACCGGCTTTGGTCGCCAGATTGGCCATGCGTTCGTAGGCCTCAATATATTCCGGGCGGCAGTCCGGATAGCCGCTGTAGTCCAGGGCATTCACACCGATAAAAATGTCGGACGACCCGATCACCTCCGCCCACGCCAAAGCATAAGAAAGAAAGATGGTATTGCGCGCCGGAACGTAGGTGATTGGAATATCCTTCCCCATTTCTTGCACTGAGCGGCTCTTGGGAACGTCCAGGTCACTGGTCAGAGCGGATCCCCCGATACGACGCAGATCAATATCAACCGTCAGGTATCGAGGCACGAAATAGCGTTTGGCAATGCGCGCGGCGGCTTCCAATTCAACCAGGTGACGTTGACCATACCGGAAGCTCAAGGCACATATCTCAAATCCCCTGCTCCGGGCAATGGCCAGTGTGGTGGCGGAATCAATGCCGCCGGAGAGCAAAATGACAGCTTTCTTGATTGGTTTATCGACTTCGTTTTTCATGGTCAGATTTTCTATCAGATTTTGTAAAAAATCGCCCGAGCTATTTAGCGGGAGAGGTTTTGATGCGGAAAAGCTTCCGGGTGTTAACGGCTGCCGTTTGCGCCACGTCTTCCCAGGTCATGCCCTTGATTTCGGCAACTTTTTTTGCCGTATGGATAATAAATGACGGTTCGTTTCTTTTACCGCGATGCGGGACGGGCGTCAGATAAGGACAATCCGTTTCCAAAAGAATCGAATCAAGCGGCGCCTGCCTTACAACCTCATGCAACACTTTAGACTTATCAAAAGTCACGACACCGGGCACGGAAATATAAAAACCCAGGTCAATACACTTCTTGGCCATGGCCCAGTCACCGGAAAAACAATGAAAGACACCCCAGCGGATGCCGGAGGTTTTCACCATGCTGAGCGTCTCTTCATGAGCGTCGCGGTCATGGATAATTACCGGCAGATTGAGTTCGTTCGCCAATTCCATTTGCTTGGCAAACATTTCTATTTGTTTTTCACGCGGCGAAATATTGCGAAAGAAATCCAGACCAATTTCGCCATAGGCGACAACTTTCGGATCTTGCGCCAGCACCTTCAGTTCATCGAATGATTTGTCGTTTGATTTGGCCACATCATGGGGATGAACCCCGACGGTTGCATAAACGTTTTCGTATTGACGGGCAATCATTAGCGCTTTACGGCTCAAGCCCGGATTTGTTCCCACTGTGATGATACAGTCAACCCCTGCGAGGCTGGCCCGTTCGATCACGTCCTTACGGTCGGAATCGAATTCTTTCATTTCCAGGTGGGCATGGGAGTCAACCAGCATAACTCCTACTTTTCGTTGGCCTGAAACGGAATTTCTTCTGCATTATCGGCCATATCGGGCAGCTTCTTTAAAAGAGCGGATAAATCTTTTTCTGATAATTCACCGATCAGTACCTTGCGGGAAATGATTCGGCGGTCGGTTTTGAGTAATTCTGAGTTGATTCTTCTGGGCATTTAAATCCTCCTGGGAAACATAGCCTGTAAACTTTTTCATATTCATTCTTAACTATGGCGGACTAGTATTCTATTTTAACAACATAATCAAGCCCCAAGAGTTTTGTGATGAATTGTGGCATTAAATAAATATTCAACTTTGATGACACAGTTGCCGTACATATCATAAAATTATCTTTTCAAGCGGGGGTCGGACGCGTCGCGTATGCCTTCACCCAATAAATTATAGCCGACTACCGTGATAAGAATCGCCAGGCCCGGATAAAGCGACAGCCACCAGGCGATATCGATATTATCTTTGCCTGCCGTCAGAATATTCCCCCAGCTGGGCGTCGGCGGCTGCACGCCGATTCCCAAAAAACTCAGGGCCGACTCCGTCAGAATCGCACCGGCAATGCCGAGGGTAGCCGCAACCAGAATGGACGCCAGCGCGTTGGGTAGAATGTGCATAAAAATAATCCGTGCATCATTTGCGCCTATGGCCCGGGCCGCCCGCACGAAATCCCGCTCGCGAAGCGAGACAAAATCCGCCCGCACCAGGCGAGTCACCCCCATCCAGCCGGTGAGCCCAATCACAATCATAATATTCCAGATCGAAGGCTCCAGAAAGGCGATCACCGCCAGGATCAGGAAAAAAGCGGGAAAACAAAGCATGACATCCACAAATCGCATGATCACCGCATCGATCCAACCGCCGTAGAAACCGGCAACGGCGCCCAGAATCATCCCGATGAGAATTGCGAGACCCGTGGCGACAAAACCGACCTTCAGCGAAATTCGCGCTCCCCAAATCATTCGGGAAAGAACATCGCGCCCCAGCTGATCCGTGCCAAACCAGTGTTCACCGGACGGCGGCGCCAGGACATTTCTCAGATCAATCGCGCCGGGATCGTAAGGCGCAAGCACGGACGCCAGGAGCGACACGACAAACAGTAAAATTACAATACCACAGCCGGTCAGCGCCAGTTTGTTCTTATAAAACATTTTCCAGAAACCCATCGTTTTACTCTTTCACGAAATGCGGATACGCGGATCCGCCAGCGCATACGACAAATCGGCAATCAAATTCCCCACCAACGTCAAAATCGCGCCTATCAGCAATATTCCCATGACCGTCGGATAGTCACGAGCCATCACCGACAGGTAAAACAATTGCCCCATGCCCGGAATCGCAAAAATAGTTTCAAAGATGACACTGCCTCCGATCAGGCCGGGGATGGACAATCCCAGGATGGTAATCGCCGGCAATAGCGCATTGCGCAAGGCATGTTTATAAATAACCTGTCTTTCGCTCAACCCCTTGGCGCGCGCCGTCAAAATGTAATCCTGCCTGATGACCTCCAGCATATTCGCCCGCATGTAGCGGGAAAGCCCGGCCAATCCTCCGAAAGCGGATATGAAGACCGGCAGAATCAGATGCTTGACCAGATCCGCCAACTGTCCCCAGGCACTGAGATATTCATAATTCAGGGACCGCAATCCCGAAATCGGCAGCCACCCCAGGTGAATGCCGAAAAAAATCATCATGAGCAACGCCAGCCAGAAGGTCGGCACAGCAAAACCGATAAATACAAGCACAGCGGTCACTTTATCAAAAAGCGAATCCTGATGAACCGCCGACAAAACGCCAATCGGCACAGCCACCGCAATAATAATGATCAGCGATAGGAAATTGATAATAACTGTGATCGGCAGACGCTCCAGAATCTTGTCTGCCACCTTCCGGTGGTCGGATGAAAAGGAAGTGCCCAAATCACCGCGCCCCAGTTTCGTGAGCCATGACCAGTATTGAACATGGATGGGCTTATCCAGTTCATACATGCTCATCAGCCGCTCTTTCATCTCGGTCGACGCTTTCGGATTCATCTGCGTCTGCAAATCCGTTGGCGATCCGGGCGCCAGACGCATCACAAAAAAACAAATAACGGTGATGCCGAGCAGAAGCGGAATCATAAAGAGGATTCTCTTGATCAGATAGTTACTCACATTATTCTCCGCGGTAGGTTTTTTTTAATCCGCCTTATCCCCGTCATACCAAAGCGATATTTTTTGCAAATTAACCACCGACTGCCAAAGATGTTCCTGCGCATGCGCTTCCAGCGTGATCGTTGGCCTGGCTTTCATATCTTTCAGCGCCATGAAAAACCGCTCGAAAGGGAACGTCGCCGCGCCCACCGGCAGATGCTCATCAAACTTGCCGAAGTTATCATGCAGATGCAGATGACCGATATAACGGCCCATCTGCTCCATCCAGGCTTTCAAAGGCGCATAGGAAAAGACATTGAAATGCCCCGTGTCAAAACAAAAACAAATCTGATCCGAAGCAAGCATTTCAAACAACCGGCTTAAAATGTGCGGTTCTTTTTCATAAACATTTTCCAGAGCAATGATGGTCGCTGCGTCTTTGGCCACCGGAATAAGCTGACGCCAGAAATTGACGCTATTTTCCAGCCACAAATCATCGCAGTCCACATAGTAGCGGTCGTCAAAGGACGGATGGCAGACAATTTTCAGTGGTTGAAAATGCGGTGTTAGGTCAAACACCTGTCGAATCCGATCCAGGCTGCTCTTTCGGATCTGATCATCGAGCGCACCGGGACGCAAATCTACAAAAGGAGCGTGAAAAGTCACTTTCAATCCGGCATCTTTTAATCTGTGAGCGGTCTCGGCACACTTATTTTTATCCAGTGATTGTAACGCATAGTGGCTGAAATAAATCTCCAGATTGAGCTTCTTCTCCAGAATCATCGGCAGATACTGGGACAGGAGCTGATAAGGCATATGCGCATGAATTTTTCTTAAAATATCGAGCATTTCAAAATCCCTTTCAAGATGGATAAGGAACGTTGATTTACCATAGTCATTTTTTTTTCACAACACCAATGAGGAGAACCTGAGTTAACATGCTGCCAGGGCAGAAGAGAAGTCGGTACTCTGCACGAATTCTGAAGGACGGGGCTTCCGATACCCATTCTTGAGGCATTAGAGGAATGAAAATTGATGAACTCGTAAAAAATCCTGGCGCAGCAGGATCGAAAGTGCAATAATAAAAGAGGAGGCAGAACTCGTGAAAGACCACCAATGGATTCCCAGCCGCGGCCAGCGGCTATCAGCCATGGTTCACCTTCCGGATCAGGGCAAAGTAAAAGATCCGGTAATCGTGATGTGTCATGGCTTCACAGGAGACAAGATCGGCATGAACCAAATGAACGCCAGACTGGCAGCGGCATTGGAGTCAGCCGGTTACGCGGTCATACGGTTTGACTTTCTGGGATCCGGTGACAGCGATGGTGAGTTCGCTACGGATACCATCGTAGCAGGCTGGCTGACAGATACCGCAAATGTTATGCAATGGGTTTCTGAACAACCGGAATTTTCCAGTCTGCCTATTGTGCTTTACGGCCATAGCCTGGGCGGTCTGATTGCCCTGTGCCACAAAGATGAAGGCGCCAGGGTGGCGGCCAGAATCGCGTTTGCCCCTGTTGTCGATGCAGTGGAGAACCTGAGAACATCCATTTTGGGACAGGATTTATGGCAAAAGTCTTTTCGCGGTGAAACCATTGCCAACTTTTACGGCAAAGCCTACTCCCTGCGACCACAATTTGTCCACGATTTAGCGGAAAACCGTTATGACCCGCTCCATGATGCCGCAGTGCTGACGACTCCGTTGCTGGTCGTGCATGGGACATCCGATGTAGCGGTTCCCATTGAAGGTTCGCATATTTTATTTGAAAGATACAACGGCCCCAAAGAAATGAAGGTTCTGGAAATAGATCATGTGGCAGCTGGGCAGCTGGGTCCCTGGATAGCCGCCATAATTGAGTGGTTGGACAGAACTTTCCCCGACAGGCGAATGCGTGCTATATAAGCAAATCTTCTGAGCTACTCGATGGCTGGCCTACCTTCCGGGATGGGATACTCTCCCGTTGGACCACACGATCTTGCCCGGCCGCACAAATGTCCCTAAATTCCTTGTCGTTCCACGCCCTCTTTTACTCGTTCCTGTTCATCGCGCAATTGCTGGCTGAGCGGATCAAAACTGATAAATCATCATCATCCCACCGCTGAAATCGTGGTTTGCATCGGTGAAGCCGACGGATCCATAGATTTCCCACGAGATCCGGCGCGATTGCATGAAGTTTAGTTTGATCTGTCCCTCTGCCTGAGCCTCCGCCCCCTCGGAACGCGAGGACGAGCCTTTGGCCAGCACGGAGACAAATAGCCGCTCCGTCGCCTGGATGCCTACCCCGCCGAGATAGCTGGCATAGTTACGACCGGGATAGTCGGATTTGCTATTCTGGAAGATATAGGCCCCCTCCCCGAACAGTTGAACGTTTCCCAACCACTTAGAGACCGAAAATCCGGGTCCCGCTTCAACGGTACCGGTTCCCAAACCGCGGTCCAGATCTCCCGAGGGGACCTTCACATAGAAAGTGGCCCTAGCTTTGTGGGTTTTCTCTCCATCCTGCAACAGGGTCCAGCCGGTTGTCATATTAACATCTCCCACGCCGGACGCTTGCACCGTTGTCGCTGCAATCGCCGCCGTCGGCGATCTGTTTGCACCTCGACCCCGTCCGGTGCCGCCGGAGTTGGTCACTACCACACCGCTGTCGGATTTGCTGGACAAGTAAAGAAGAGGGACTCCAATGGTGATATCCACTTTGTTTAAAGGATACAAAAAAACAGACAGCGGCAACTTAACCAGTGTGGCATTGGCGCCTACGCCGTAATCGCCGTGCGAGACCTCAATCCCTAGACCGACAGCGGTTGATGCAGCGTTTTCGAGACGAGGCTCACCATCACGTGCCAAGACCTGTGACGCTTGCGCAAATAGTGCCAAACAGAGAAACACTCCTACTTTATTTCGTATGCTCATAGTCATGCTCGTCATTTCCTTTCGGTGCTCATGGAAAATCGATTTCAACCGCCCGCCCTGACCATGATGAGTTCATCGTCCGCGGTGTCCCCCCGCACCGCCACCGCGCATACCCTGGCCCCCGGAACCGCCCTCGCGGAGTCCGCCGGACCAGGCGGGGATTCCATTTTCACCGCGCAGCACAATGGTTGCACCACCCGGTGAGATGATCCGCTCTGACAACAGATAGGTTCTTCCGTCCTTGCCCTGGGCAAGCGAGCCCCGCACGGTAACCGGGTCGCCAATCTTCCAGTCCAGGTTATCGTCCTGAAGATACCAGGCAGGTCCAAGAACCACGACAATCTGTTCGCCCGGGAGATGCAGATCGAAGGCCATCAGGCCTCCGGCAAGCGGGCGAGGGGAGACCGCAATCGATCCGCTGATCTTCACAACCGTGTTACGGTCATACCCCTGTTCCAGATTCAGACCACTTTTATTCGGATCCTTGGAGTCACCGAACCCCCAGACTGCGTCAGCCGTTCCTCCCAGCAGGAGCAGAAGGATTGCTGCCGCAATCAAGATATAAAAGCACTGAATTCCTCTCATTTTCTCCATCACCCCGACACGCACTAAGATTGCCTCAGCTCTGGCAAGAGCCGTCCTTCTTCCGGTCCCGCTGCCGGGTCTGATTGGCGGCCAAATCGTATCCGGCTTTCTTTTCCATTGTATAGCTTTGGCAAGAACCGTCCTTCTTCCGATCGCCTTTCCGAATCTGATCGCCTGCAGAAGCAATGCTTACAACACACAAACTCACCACCACCATCGTGAATCCCATCTTCAACCATTTCGAAACATTCATTTCAAACCTCCTTCGTCTTAATTCAAAAATATCAAGTTAAAAACCCCTGCATTCCGCTCATTTTTAATGAGCCTTGTTACGGCGTCGTGCTTTGGGGATGGTTGATCCCCGTACCATCCATCACACCGCGGCCATTGGCGGGGCGGGTGGTGGAGCCGTTTGCCGTGGTTCCGGTACTCTGGAAAGACCCGTCACGACGCTGGGAACCCTCCGGCCGAACCTGATTTGTAGACTGATTCATAGACCGGGTCTGCGACTGGGTTTTTGTCTGAACCCCCTGGCCGCTACCTGCACCTGCTCCTGTTCCGCCTCCGCGGGCAAAGGATTCGCCCCCAAAAGCCAGTGCAGATCCCACCAATACCGCTATCACCATCATGTGCTTTGCTTTCATCTTCGTCTCTCCTTGTGGATGTAATCGGGAATCATTCCCGTTGCCATAGGATAAAGCAGAAGCCGTGCCAATCTCTTCATAAATCGTATCTCACTGTTATCGCTAATGTATATACAAAAGGATAAAACCCCCGTGAGACTAATGGTGCAATTGCTGCACTTATGCGGTGCCGATTCTGCACCTTCGATCAACTGTCTGTAAGACCATACTCTTTGAGCCGGTACTGCAAGGTGCGCTTCGATATTCCCAGGCGCTCCGCCGCCAGGCGGCGGTTCCCGCCGCACTGTGTCAGGACTTCCAGAATGGCCGCCTGCTCCCGATTCTGCAAGCTGCCGTCGCTTGCAACCGGTGGTGATTGGACCGGTCGGCGGATCAGCTCCGGAAGCTCGTTCAGTGTGATCCTGCCGCTGCTCAATATCACGGCCCTTTCGATGACATTCTGCAACTCCCGAATGTTTCCCGGCCAGTCGTAGCCAGAAAAGGCTGCGAGCACATCCTGCTCGACAAGAGAAATCGCCCTTCCGATCTGCCGGGCCGCCCGTGATACCAGGTACTCGGTCAGGACTGGCAGCGCGTCGCGCCTTTCCCGCAGTGGAGGAAGATGGATCGGAAAGACGTTCAGGCGGTAGTAGAGGTCTTCCCGGAAACGTTTTTCACGAACTTCGACTGCTAGGTCCCGGTTGGTAGCCGCGACAATCCTCACATCTGCCCGGATCTCTCGACTACCCCCCAGGCGTTCAAAAGTCCTTTCCTGCACGACCCGCAGCAACTTGGCCTGCAACACCAGGGGCAGCTCGCCGATCTCATCCAGGAACAAGGTTCCGCCGGCCGCCAGTTCGAATTTCCCCGGACGGACCTGTGTGGCGCCGGTGAAGGCCCCCTTCTCGTGACCGAAGAGCTCGCTCTCCATCAGCGTTTCGGGGATTGCCGCACAGTTTACGGCGACAAAAACAGCGTCGCGTCGCCGACCGGCAAGATGGATCATCCGGGCCGCCAGTTCCTTTCCGGTGCCGGACTCGCCGGTGATCAGGACCGAGGCGGGGGTGTCTGCCACATTCCCGATCAGGCTGTGCACATCCGCCATTGCCACGCCGGCGAACATCACTTTTTCCGGTGGCAGCCCGGCCGCCTCCCGCTCCTTCAGGACGGTCAGGGTTAGCTCCCGGCGATGGTTATCTAAGGTCCGCCGCACCAGAGCCCTCAAGGCATCTGGATCTTTCAGCGGCTTCGTGAGAAAATCGGCGACGCCCTCCTTGAGCGCCGATACGGCATCTTCTACCGTACCGAAGGCGGTTAGCAAAACGAACGGTGGGGCAATTCCCTCGGATTTAGCCTGGCGGAACAGCTCCAACCCCTCCATGCCCGGCAGCCGCAGATCCGAAAGGACCAGATCGAAGGAGCGGCGACGCAAGGACAGCAGGGCCTGTTTGCCGTCCTTCTCCTCGACGATGTCGTAACCTTCATCCTCCAGAACCGTGACCAAAAGCGACCGAAAGGTCGGGTCATCCTCAATAATCAGGATGGTGGCCTGATTCATCATAATGGCTCCCTCTTTTTACAGGGCGGCAGCAGGACGATAATCTCTGCCCCGCCCCCGTCGGCATTGGCGGCGCTGATTATGCCTCCGCACCCTTCGACGATCTTGCGGCAGACCGCCAGCCCCAGACCGCTGCCCCGCAGGCGGGTTGTGAAAAAGGGGTCGAAAGCCCTTTTCAGCGCCTCTTCGCTAAGCCCAGCGCCGCTGTCCCGAACCTTCAACGTGATCATCTTCCTACTCTTTGTGGCCGACAGCCACACCGTCCCTCCCGCGGGGATCGCCTGCAAAGCGTTGCTGAGAAGATTGATCAGCAGTTGTTGCAGCCTTTCTGGGCGGCAGGCTATCCGTATGTCGGGCAGGGTCGACAGCTCCGGTTTTGCGGGCTGGGTTTCGTTGCGCTCAACCGTGTTCCACACTTGATCGATAAACGCCTCATTCAGCAGGGTGCAGCCGTCGCCGGGGTCGTCCTGTCGGGTGTAATCGAGCAGGTCGCTGACCAGCCCTTCCAATCGGACCGTTTCCTGCGCGATGAGGGCGGCGAATTTCCGGGACCGATCGTCGGTGATCCGCTCCTCCAGCAACTGGGCGTATCCCTTGATACCGGCTAGGGGCGTGCGCACCTCGTGGGCCATCACCGCGCCCAACTCGCCGAGCCGGGCCATCTGTTCCTGCCGGGCCAGCTGTTCCCGTCGTCGAACTTCACGCTTCTGCAGTCGAACCAGTAAAAAGCCTAACACCCAGGCCCCCGCTGTCAGCGTCAACAGGAGGGTCGTGCCGGTGCGGGCTCGGTTGATGATCTGATCGGCCTGCCAGGTATGCAACACCAGCCGCAGAATCAGGGTTTCCCCGGGCAGGTGCAGTAGGAGATGAGACTCATAGGCCTCCTCCCCTGTGCCCAGGCGGATACTGCTTTCGACGGGCGCGGCAGCGGAGAAAGCGGGAAGGTAGCGGTCGTCGCCAACGGTTTCTCCTGTCAATTCGGGGTTCTGGTGGAAACGGATCCGGCCGGAACGGTCGATCAGGGCAAAATAGGCAATGTCGCGGTAGCGAAAATCTGAGAGGGCTTTAAAAGATGGATCGCGGGCGGCGAGATTCTCTATCGTCTGCCTCAGGGAGAACGCCAGTCCCTGCAGCAAAACCCGAGCCACCGGTCGGGCGTTTTGTTGGCTGGATAGAGCAAACCACAGCAGGAAGACGGTCATAAGGATGCCGCCCGTCAGCAGCAGGGTATACGCTCCGGGTCGTTTCATCTGAAAATGCACGCCTTCATTCTGACCATCGTCTCTTTAGCTTATCTTCAAGCAGTAATTTATCCGATTTTTTTGTTTACGGGCGCTTCTATCTCTTGAATAAAATATTCCATTACTTTTGCAGCAGCACTGAAAGCAACAGCGGCACCTGATCCAATGAGCACTTTTTGCCACCAAGGCATTTCCTTTATCACTTTTGCGGTAGCCTTAATCATAGTGCGTATCATTACATAGTCCCTCTTTGGAATTTACTAAATTTCTGAGATAAACATTATGATTAAATCTTATGATATTAATCAGTTATACCATTTCGTGTCATGATTCTTCATATCATAGTTATGGAAAAAACAATATCATTTGTTCCGGTTTGAAGAACTAATCCATTTCGCGGTAGCCATCCCATCGCAATCTTTCCTAGGCTTAAAATGACGTATTGTCAAGTATTAGCAATTGTGACATAGAGAAACAGTCCGAAGGATAAAGGCTGACCCCCTTGAAGGGGGCACGAGACTGAAGGTCTATTTTGTGCGCCTTCGGCGTTATAGGTTTCCTTAATGACGGCGCGTTTCACGCCTTTCATCTTATCCTTCAGTCTCGCGCGCCCCGCAGGGGGGGCGGCCTTCAGTCTAAAAACTTATTCAAGGAGGTTTTTTTGTCAGTTAAAAAAAATGAATCGGCTCGGCGTCTGCTTTTATGCATCAACGCCGTCTTGCAGAAAAAAGCGAAAAATATCGTTGTTTTGAATGTCAAAGAGACTTCTTCCTTTACGGACTATTTGCTGATCTGCTCGGGTGCAACCGACCGGCAGGTGCAGGCTGTTTCCGATGCAATCCAGGAATATCTCAAGAAAGAAGATATCAGACCGCTGGGTGTAGAAGGTAAAACCAATGCGGAATGGATTCTGCTGGATTATGATGATGTGGTCATCTCCGTTTTTCAGGAGTCGGCTCGCTCATTCTACGGTCTGGA
Source organism: uncultured delta proteobacterium (assembly GCA_903904655.1). Taxonomy (GTDB): domain Bacteria; phylum Desulfobacterota; class Syntrophia; order Syntrophales; family Smithellaceae; genus UBA8904. The sequence goes on from CAIVDK010000351.1 coordinate 32,448, forward strand.
AGACTTGTGGGACGCGCCACGCATGAAGATTGACGAAAATGCCGCCGAAATAAAAAAATTAACCAAGGATATGGTTTGATTTTAAGTGA
>CAIVDK010000352.1 GCA_903904655.1 uncultured delta proteobacterium
AATGACATTCTTATAGAAGCCCGCATTCTCAATGTTGCCGATGTGGTGGAAGCTATGGCTTCCCACAGGCCATATCGTCCCTCCTTGGGAATTGATGCAGCTCTGAATGAAATCGAGAAAAACAGGGGTATCTTTTACGACGAAGCTGTCGTAGCTGCCTGTCTGAGATTGTTTCGGGAAAAAGGGTTTACACTGGAAGAGACTCCATTATAAGCGGTAATCAGCACTGCACCGATGAACTGACGATCGTTGACTTAGTAGATGTTGTCATTGCCACCAACATCAGCTTTTTCTTGCTAACGCATTGCTGATTGCCAAGAGTAAGCTGGCAAAAATCCAGCGAAGCATGCCCCCAGCTCTTCTTGACGCTCTCGCTGTCATTCCCACGAAAAATAAAAAATTTAATGTGAATCATTTTTCATGTTCACATGGTGGCCGGTGTTTATCTTTTACGATATCCTTGACGTATAATCAGCCAGATGATAATCGCCCTACAAAGAGGAAAAGAGAGAATGAATATTATCGATGCCATTAGAAAACGTAAGAGTATAAGGGGCTATAAACCTGACCCAGTGCCGAAGGCAGTGATCAGGGAGCTTTTAGAAATTGCCATTCGTGCGCCATCTGCCATGAACACCCAGCCGTGGGAATTTGCTGTGGTGGCTGGGGAGCCTCTCCGTACAATTCGAGAGGAAAGTGCAAAGAAACTCAATGCCGGCGAAGTTCCGCAGCTGGAACACCATGTTGTGGGATGGACAAACGACAGCATCTATCGCGTGCGACAAGTGGACCTCGCCAAACAGATCTTTCAGATCATGAACATTCCCCGAGAAGACACGGTAAAACGGGCTGCGTGGATGGAGCGCGGCTTCCGCTACTTTGCCGCCCCCGCCGCCATCGTCATCTTCGTCGACAAGGTATTGACTGAAACAGGACCGGTTCTGGATGTGGGCGCCGTCATGCAGAACATCTGCCTTGCTGCGTTGCATTTCGGACTCGGCACCTGCATCCACGACCAGGGCGTCATGTATTCGGATGTGATAAAGCAATACGCTTGCATCCCGGAATCGAAACGCCTCATCATCGCCATCTCGATAGGCTATCCGGATGAGGAGAACATCGTGAACACAATTACCAGTACCCGTGAGTCCGTGGATGACCTCACAAGCTGGATCGGATTCCCTTGACCGAAACGGAGATGAAAGCTGCCTATACCTTCTTCTACCATTTTTTCTAAATCAAAGATGATATCGCGGCGGTAAAGAGAAGGTAACGAGCGTATTATACATATACTGAGGAAGCCGTTGGCGCTGCCAACAAAGATAGCGATTTGATTTATAATTGGAATTCGGTATCAGCGTCCCACCTGCGGGGAATCAGCAAAATGGGATTGGTGCATAGCGGACAGTGCACAATCAATGAGGTAGCACTGAAAAGCTTCCTGTAAACAACAAAACGTCAACCTTGAGGAAAATGCTTGAGCACAAACCGTAAGCAGCAAATAACGACCTACTTGCCTGCCATAAAATCCCTTGACATTATTTCCCTGTTTGCTGATTATCCTTTGATTAGATTGACAAAGCCAAGCCACGAGCAATCGTGGGACGGAAAGCCGCGGGTCTCCATGAGATATCATACGGGTGGGCTGATGTTTAAGAAAATTAATAATAAGAACGGTTGCCTGAAAAGACCTCTTCACGTAGTGGCAGTCGCTACCCCCCCCCCCAAGACCTAACTTATTGTTTTCGAAAATTATATACATCACAACACCTCTACGACAGGACATACGCTGAGCCGGTGCAGCCGATATTGCTTTTCTGGTGGAAGCCAAACGATTCGAAAGGGTAAGACCGTGACTGAATAATCGACCGGGAACTATCGAAAGGAACCGCAAATGACAGCCACAACACATAAACTTCAGACGCTATTCAGAGCAATCTTTCAGGAGCACTCGCTCAAGACAAAGATGACCCTCATCACACTGATTTTTTTCCTGATCGGCATCTGGTCATTGGCGCTTTATGCCAGGTACACCCTACATAACGATATGGAAGATGCGTTAGGCGCCCAACAGTTCTCAACCGTTTCCATTATAGCAGCAGAGATCAATAATGGGTTAGAGGACAGAATGAAAGCGCTGGAAAGCATTGCTGCACTAATCACTCCGGCCATGATGGGCAATGCAGCGACCATGCAGAGATTCATTGAAGGGCGTAAAATTTTACCGGCGATGTTTAATGGTGGTTTCTTTGTGCTATTGGCTGATGGCACCGCGATTGCTGATTTTCCTCTCTCGACAGGGCGACGCGGTCTCAACTTCATGGACAGAAAATATGCAAGCGGCGCACTCAAGGAAGGGAAAACAACGATTGGCAGTCCGGTTATGGGCAAGGCGCTGCGATCATCGCTTTTCAGTATAGCAACGCCCATTCATGACAAAGAGGGCAAAGTGATTGGCGCTTTGGCTGGAACGATCGATCTCGCCAAACCTAATTTTCTGAGCAGGATTACAGATAACAGTTATGGCAAAACAGGTGGCTATCTGCTGATTGCACCGAAAATCAGGACGATTGTTTTTGCGACGGACAAAAAGCGCATCATGGAAGTGCTGACCGGTCCCGGCATCAGCTCCCTGATTAACAGTTTTATTCAGGGCTATGAGGGTTCTGGTGTCACAATCAATCCGAAGGGTGAAGAAATACTGGCCTCTGCCAAAGGTATTCCTGTGTCGGGTTGGTACATAGCAGCTATAATGCCTACCGAAGAAGCCTTTGCTCCTGTCCATGCTTTGCAGCAACGTATGCTGCTGGCAGCGATCTTCCTGACCCTGATGTTGGGTGGTCTGATCTGGTGGATGTTGAAACGCCAACTTGCGCCTGTATTTAGCACTATTAAAACACTCAGCATCTTGTCGAATACAGACCAACATCCGGAACCACTGCCCATTTCCAGGCAAGACGAAATCGGCGAACTGATTGGTGGCTTCAATTCCCTGCTGGAAACCTTGGGGCAACGGGAAGAGGCATTGAAGGAGAGTGAAGAGAGATTTCGTAAGTTAGCAGATGCTGGTTGGGAAGGACTTGTTTTTCACAAGGATGGTGTACTTCTTGATGGAAATAATTCGTTTTTAACGATGTTTGGATATTCCGCTGAAGAGATTATAGGTAAAAGCGTTTTTATTTTTCTTGCCCCTGAGTCAATAGACCTTGCAGTACAAAAACTTAAACAATACTCTTCAGGTGGTCAATCGTACTTTGAGGGAAAAGGGCTAAAAAAAGATAATACAATTTTCCCAATAGAATTTATGGGACGGCCTATAAAATATAAGGATTATGACGCAAGGGTTTTAGCCATTCGAGATATCACCGAGCGCAAGCGGGCCGAGGAGGCGCTGTTGGAGAGTGAGACGTATTATCGATCTCTGGTGGAAGGTATTCCAGGCATTGTCTATACGTTCTCTAGAAAACGCGGCGGCGTGTACTACTCGTCACACGTGACGAATTTGCTGGGCTATTCGCCGGAGCAGTTGTATGCCCAGCCACTGTTGTGGCAAAATTCGATTCATTCGGAAGACCTTCCACACGTAGAACAATCCATTCGTGAGGCAGCTACGGGAAACCCGTTTTGCGTCGAATATCGCATCCGCGATGCGCAGGGCAACTGGCGCTGGTTTGATGATCGTTCCTTTGGATACCAGATGGATGGCGCTGATATCATTATCAAAGGACTAGTCTTGGACATCACCGAGCGCAAGCAGGCGGAGGAAAAACTGCAAGATACTCTCGAAAGCCTCAGGAAGGCAGTGAACACGACCATTCAGGTCATGATATCGACTATAGAGGCGAGAGATCCCTATACGTCCGGTCACCAGAGCCGG
>CAIVDK010000353.1 GCA_903904655.1 uncultured delta proteobacterium
AAGGAAGGCGCACCATCAATAAAATATTGGGTAACACATCGGGACTGGGCGCCCAGCAAATCAAGTCGCTGGAACGTCTCTACCGCCGGGGCATCTCGCCGGAAGCTATAATCAGCAACGATCTGGCACGAGAAATATCCTTTCTTTCCAGCACGCTCAACCGGCAAATCGGCTTGCTCATCAACCGCAAGGGTGAGATCAGCATGATTATCCTCGGGGATCACAAGGGCATTTTGATTCCCGATCTTGACGCTTTCCGCGCGGCATCCACCCGGTTTAAAGGCTTGAGGCTGATTCATACCCATCTCGCAGGCGAGGAACTTTCTCCCGAAGACCTGACCGACTTATCACATCTGCGCCTGGATATGATCGGCGCTCTCCAGGTGCTCGAAGACGGCTCCCCGGGTAAACTTTTTTGGGCACACCTGATTCCGGAAAATCCACAAGGCGATTACTGGCTGATCCACGAACCGCAGGAGCCGCACCGGCTTGATCTGAATTTTTTGTCTTTCATTGCTGCACTGGAAGATGAATTCGCCAGACAGCAAAAGACGCGCAAAATTGACGCGGCGGAAAAAGCCATTCTCGTGCGGGTGGAAAAAAATCCGCAGGCCGGCGCACAAGCCTCTATCGATGAACTGCGGCAATTGGCCGAAACCTGCGGTGTCGCCGTTTTTGACACACAGATTCAATACCGCCCGCAACCTGATCCGAAATATCTGGTCGGCCGAGGCAGGTTATCGGCCATTGATTTACGGGCCACGCAAATCGGCGCAAATCTGCTGATTTTCGACCATGAGCTGACGCCGGCGCAGGTGCGTTCCATCAGCGATTTCACCGGCCTAAAAATTATCGATCGCACCCAGGTGATCCTGGATATCTTCGCAAGGCGCGCCCACAGCCGCGAAGGAAAAAATCAAGTGGAATTGGCCCAGCTCAAATATCTGCTGCCGCGCCTGATGCACAAGGACGCATCGCTCTCCCGGCTGGCTGGCGGCATCGGCGGCTTAGGCCCCGGAGAAACCAAACTGGAAATCGACCGCCGGCGGATTCGCGAACGCATCCATCGTCTGGAAAAAGATTTGAAGTCTATCACCAAATCACGCGGTCAGCGGCGTGGCAGGCGCGAAAGATCCGGTCTGCCGGTCATTTCGATTGTAGGCTACACCAACGCGGGCAAATCCACACTGCTCAATACACTGACGAAAAGCGCCGTGCTGGTGGAAGATAAGCTCTTTGCCACGCTGGATACCAAAAGCGCCAGGCTTCGTTTCCCTCGCGATACCGAAGCCATCATCACCGATACAGTTGGTTTTATCCGCAATCTGCCGCAGGAACTGTTCAGCGCATTTCGGGCGACGCTCGACGAGCTTCAGGAAGCGGACTTGCTTGTGCATGTGATTGACATCAGCAATGATCAATTCGAAGAGCAGATAACGGCTGTTGAAAATATCCTTGAAGAGCTGGACATCTCCGATAAACCAACCATACGGGTTTTTAATAAGGCAGACCGCTTTCACGATAAAGAAGTCCTGCAATCCCTCTGCAAGCGATTTAACGCGGTGGCCGCTTCAGCTTTGGACAGAACATCTCTTTTTGGGCTTTTAGAAAAAATTGAAGCCATCCTGCCCAATACAAACTTTGCAGGACGGGCATTTTGTGCTAGGGAAGAAGAAGATGAAGGCTGACCCCCTTGCAGGGGGCGCGAGGCCGGAGGAT
>CAIVDK010000354.1 GCA_903904655.1 uncultured delta proteobacterium
AGAGTGATTATGCTTATTCAGCCTATGACAATTTTGGTCCTTTCAGCCCCTTAAATATATCCACCAGCGGATCGAATGTGGGCGTCAATGTTTCCGCCGGTGCGACAGTCAGGCTCGACAAAGTCAGGCTTGAACCCTTCATCAATGCTGGATACGTGAAGTATAAAACCAGCGGCGACGGAACAGTTGGCTTGTTCGCGACAGAAGCGGAATTCAACAAGGATGAGTGGCTTATCGGTGGCGGTTTGTCAGTAAAATTCTAAGTTCGGGTTTAAAAGAATTTTGATGACTTCTCTCCTTTGATAGAGTGAGCAGGGGTTTTTGCCGATAGGTTCATTGGGGTTTGGGACAATTACAGGTTTCAATGTAGGGAGTTTATCGCTTGCTGTAGGTGGGGCATTCCTCCTGCTGATCCTATGTTGTGTTATAAAAAGATAGGCTGTCTTTAAAAATGTATTTAAAGTCTTTTTTATTATTTACTCTGAACAAAAAAGCAAAAAAGCTTGACATTCATTCCCGGCTTGTGTAGCTAAAAATTACGTTAACAAGATTGTTAACAATTTATGTAAGCAATTATTCTGGACTTCACGGATTGAATCCCTAAGAAGTGCCCGTAAAGGAACAAAACCGAACATATCCAGGGTGAGAGAAACCGGAAGATCATCTAAATGATCAGAGCCATCAAAAATATGGAGGTTCCGCAGCCATGCAGAAACTGCTCCTCGAAATGATTTCATGAAAACCGCAGATGAGATCTACAAAGAGATACGTGACGAAATATTCGCTGGAAAATTAAACCGCGGCGAACGTCTCGTCGAAAAGGAATTATGTGAGCGACTCGGCAGTTCCCGCGGTTATGTCCGCGAAGCCCTAAAAATGTTGAAAGCAGATGGTTTTATGGACCTCAGTCGGGGTAAGGGAGCAACCGTATCTAAAATATCCTATCAGGACATAAAAAATATTTACGAATTGCTGGCCGTATTGGAGGCAAAAAGTGTCGAATTGGCCTCGCCGAATTTATCGACCGCCGATCTGGATGAACTGCGTGCGATCAATCATAGGATGCGTGCTTGCATTGACGTCAAAGACAGGGCACAAGCCAGAATGATCTGGCAAGAATCGAATTTACAATTTCATAGGCTATTCGCAGATAAATCGGGAAATCAGGAACTGAAAACTATGGTGGAGAGCATCCGCTGGCGCACATTTGATTTCAGGTATGTGGTCCTCTTTGAATCGCACTATGATCTCTTTGTGGGTCAGCATGAAGCGCTGATCTCAGCCATCGAAAACAAGCAATTCAAAACCACAAGAAAGATTATGGAAAACCATGTCAATAAAGCTTCCGAAGTGCTTCTTCGGAGTTTGGAGAAGGTCCCCAGTTTTAGGGTGGCAAAAGTCACTGGTTGACAAAGATATTCCGGTATAGCGCAGAATAGCGCTGACGCGAGGTTCTCAGATGCTTGATGTAATAATTCAGTTGGCCATTAATGGTTTGTTGCTGGGCGGCATTTATGCGTTGCTCAGTGTTGGTTTGACGCTGATTTTTGGGGTCTTGGAAATTATTAACTTTGCCCACGGAGAATTTCTCATGATCAGCATGTATCTCACCTTCTTGCTGTTCTCCGTCTTCGGGATAGATCCATACTTAAGTTTGGTCATCGTTATCCCCGTTTTCTTCCTGTTCGGCTTTGCGGTCGAAAAGATTCTCATCAAGCCACTTCTAAATGACCCACCGCTAAACCAAATTTTCGCAACCATCGGACTGGGGTTGATTTTTTCCAATCTTGCCCTCTTGTTTTTCAAGGCCGATTTTCGGACCGTCAAGACATTCTATAGTAACTCGAACATTATTTTCGGGAATTATTTTGTCAGCGTGCCGCGTCTCATTGCTTTTGCCATCGCCATTGCTCTGATCGCGGCGTTACTCATATATCTCAAGAAGACTTTTACCGGAAAAGCTATTCGGGCATTGGCACAGCAGCGAAAAGCGGCAATGTTGATGGGAATTGATGTTCACAGGACCTATGCGATTGCCTTTGGTATTGGTATTGCCGCGGTCGGCGCAGCCGGCGCGGTTCTGATGCCTCTTTTCTTTGTTTTCCCGACAGTAGGGTCTCTTTTTTCATTGATTGCCTTTGTTGTCGTTATCCTCGGAGGATATAACAGCCTACTAGGCTCCCTTGTGGCCGGACTCACTATCGGTTTGATTGAGGGTTTCAGTGGATTCTTCATCTCCCCTCATTTGAAGGAAGTTGTGTACTTTGTACTTTTTATATTCATCTTAATCTTCAAGCCGACAGGGCTCCTTGGAAAACGATAGGATAAAAAAATGAAATCGCTACTGACCAAAATCATTGAAGCAGCAAATCGTTTTAGGAGGCCGTTAATTGCTCTTGCCATTGTCCTTGCTCTGGTGATTCCGCTTATTCCCCGAAACCCGTTCTATCAGGATTTGATCATTATGATCTTTTTCTGGGCTACGTTGGCTACCGCATGGAATCTGCTTGGCGGATTTGCCGGGCAGATATCACTTGGACACGCAGCATTTTTCGGGATCGGGGCCTATACTTCCACTATCCTGTATCTTTCGCTCGGCCTCTCTCCATGGATCGGCATGTTCGCTGGCGCCGGTCTTGCCATGCTCGTCGCCTTGATTGTAGGTTATCCAACGTTTCGCTTGACTAGTCATTTCTTCGCTCTGGCCACGCTCGCATTTGGAGAGGTTCTGCGCTTACTCGCTTCTTACTTTCGTGAGCTGACAGGCGGTGGTGTTGGACTGCTCATCCCGCATGAGCCCGCTTTTCGGAACTTCATCTTTGAGAATAAAACCGCTTATGCGTACATCATACTCGCCATGCTCCTGGCCATCCTTTGCATCACTTACATTTTCAAGAAATCTCGATTCGGATATAGTCTGTCCGCGCTTAGAGAAGACCCGGGTGCGGCAGAAAGTCTCGGGATCAACACACATCGTGCCAAAATGTATGCACTGCTCATAAGCGTTTTCTTTACATCAATCGCCGGCACATTCTATGCGCAGTACGTTGCGTTTATCGAGCCTGATATTGTTTTTGCCTCTCACATATCCGTTCAACTGGCTTTGTTGTCGATTATCGGCGGAATCGGCACCGTTTTTGGTCCGCTGGTTGGCTCCCTGTTCCTGACGCCTCTGGATATTTTTCTACGTGGATGGCTGGGTGGCGTTTTTTCGGGCCTGAACTTCGTTGTATACGGCGTGATCCTCATTCTGGCTGTTATGTATTTCCCGCTGGGCATTGCCGGATGGACAAAGAAATTTCTGAGCAGATTTAGGAAACCTCCTGAGCTGCCGGTGGTAAAGCCTGCCGACATTCCAATGATTAAAGCTGCAACAGCGATTACACGGAAAGAAACAGGTGGACCGCTCATGACGGTGGATTCCATCTCCAAACGTTTTGGGGGATTGGAAGCAGTGAAAGATTTAAGCTTCACGGTTCATGAAGGTGAAATCCTCGGGCTCATTGGCCCGAATGGCGCCGGTAAAACGACTGTTTTCAATCTCATCAGTGGCTTTATTCCCCCAGATAAAGGTAAGATTGTTTTCAATGGCAGGGACGTTACCTCTCTGAAAGCACCACATTGTTTTTGTCGTGAATGTATCGGGAGAACATTCCAACTGGTTAAACCTTTTCAAAGTATGACCGTTCTGGAGAATGTTATGGTTGGCGCTTTTGCGTGCACCAGGAACCCGGAGGAAGCACGTAAGGAAGCCTTTGCAATTCTCAATCGGATCCACCTGTCGCATCATGCCTTCACGATCGCAGCCAGCCTGACCATCGCCGATAGAAAACGACTTGAACTGGGCAGGGCACTCGGTACAAAGCCGAAACTATTGCTCCTCGACGAAGTGATGGCCGGATTGACCCCGAAGGAAACCGAAGACATCATTAGCATCATCAAATCTATCTCAAACGAAGGAATAACGATTATTATGATCGAGCACGTTATGAAGGCGGTCATGTCACTTTCCGACAGGATCGTAGTGATTAATAATGGCATCAAACTGGTGGAAGGCCTGCCCAATACGGTTGTAAAGGATCAGAGAGTGATCGATGCCTATCTTGGGGGTGCATATCATGCAGCTGCTGGGCTTAAATAACGTTACAACCAAGTATGGAGATTTGACGGCGATCCGTGATGTGTCGCTGAGCATTGAAGAGGGACACATCATTTCCATTGTCGGGTCGAATGGCGCCGGTAAGACCACGCTTTTGAATACAATATCAGGTGTACTTCCCTGCGCTGAAGGAACCATTTCCTTCGCTGACAAAAGAATTAATCGCCTGCCTCCCCACAAGATTGTTGAGGAAGGCATTATCCAGGTCCCCGAGGGGCGACTTCTTTTTCCCGATATGACAGTACTCGAGAATCTTGAACTCGGGGCATTTAATTCCCGCTCACGAAAAAGCATACCTTCACTTTTGGACATGGTTTATAGCTATTTCCCGAAGCTGAAGGATCGTGAAGCTCAATTGGCTGGCACGCTTAGCGGTGGCGAGCAGCAGATGGTGGCTATCGGTCGGGGACTCATGGCGAAGCCAAAGCTGCTCATGCTGGACGAACCGTCTCTGGGCCTCAGTCCACTGGTTGTCAAGAGTGTTTTTGAAACGATTCAAAAGATTAAATCGGATGGCATTACTGTGCTTCTTGTGGAACAAAACGTTTTTCAGTCAATGATGATCTCCGATGATGTATATGTTCTGGAAAATGGGTCGATAATCCTGAATGGTCAAGGAAAAGAGCTACTAAAAGATCCGAGAGTTAGGGAGGCTTATTTGGGAATCTGATCAAGGTTTCCTGGTAAGGCTTTGTATATAAGGTACTTAATAAAAAAAGAGATTAGGAGGAGTAAAATGAAGAAATGGTCTGGTAAGTTGGCTATCGCGTTGTTGGGCTTGGCGCTGATGATAGCTGTTCCTTTCAGTGCTAAAGCCGAAGACGTTTTTAGAATTGGAGCACTTTATCCTTTGAGCGGGCCTATGGCTTTACTTGGAAATCACAACATGAATGGAGTTGAGCTGGCCACGGATATCTTCAATGAGCGAGGCGGTGCCAAAGGCAAGAAGGTCCAGTTGATTAAAGCAGATGGGCCAACTTCAGATGCGGCAAGGAGTGAAGCAGAGCGCCTGGTCAGTGTTGAAAAACTGAATGTGATTTTTGGGACTTACTCTAGTTCGCTTTCCTTCGTCGCCTCTTCCGTTGCAGAAAAAAACAAGAGAATCTATTGGGAAACAGGGGCCATTGCTGACAATATTACGCAGAGGAATTTTAAATATCTCTTCCGGACGTGCAGTAAGGCCAGCAATTTCGGCAACACCGCTGCCAACTTCACCATAGAGCAATTGGCAAAAGATCTGAAAATCCCGGTGAAAGATCTAAAAGTCTGCATCATGCACGAAGACTCCCTCTATGGCACGTCGGTCATGAGTGCGGCCATCAAGCGTTTAAAAGACCTTGGCGTCAAGATCCTGGCAACGGAAAGCTACAATAAATCCATCACGGATATTTCACCGTTAATCATGAAATTCAAGTCCCTAAACCCGGATGTCGTTCTGGCGACCTGTTACGTCAATGACGCCATTCTCTGGCAGCGCCAGATGCGGGAATTGAATTTCAACATCAAAGCCATGGTCGGGTCAGGTGGCGGTCATGGCATTTCCGACTTTCCCAAGGCCCTTGGTAACGATGCAGACGGTGTCTTCAGCGCCGATTTTCCTTTCATCAAAAATCCCAAATCCGTCGATCCCAAATTGGATCCCCCCCTGAAAATGGTCTTCGAGCGCTACAAGAAGAAGTACGGTGAAGATCCGGACATGCATGCCATGGCGTCCTTTACGGGAGCCTGGATATTCTACAAGTATGTTCTTTCCCAAGCGACTTCCACGGATCCCGACGCCTTAAAAAAAATAATTTCGCAGGTTGACGTTCCCATGGGCGGTACCCACATGGGATGGGGCGTGAAGTTCCAGGGAGAAAAAGATCCGGAACCGGGACAGAACACACGGGCCTTTGCTGTCATGAACCAATGGCAGAACGGAATCTACTACGCCGTTTGGCCTGCGCAGTATGCCGAGAGGAAACCGATTCTGGTCCCCTTACCGAACTGGAGAGACAGAAAATAGAACAGCCTCCTTTAAAGACGTCTTAGGGGCTGTTATGTGCAGACCGTAGTATTTACCACCCTCTCCGCTTCACTATGAGAGGGTGGTTTTTTATCATAGGGAGTCTTTTTAGGTCTCTTGCGGGAGAAGCGCTCCCGATATTTGGGAAGGAAGAGAACCTGCCGGAAAACAAGAAACTGGGTCCTCTTCCAGGCCTAACTGTCCTGGATTTTACATGGGTGCTGGCGGGGCCTCACGCGGCAAAGACGCTTGCCGATGTGGGCGCCAATGAGAGGTGGCAGAATCTCCGAGTTTCACATGACGGCGTTACACAGAGTTCATACCATATCAATGTCAAAAGAGGAAAGAAGTGAGGGGAAGGTGGAAACGTTCATCGCTATATTTCGGTGAACATTATGGACACAAGAACTGTGTCACATGATGGAACAAAGGTGGATAAGATGAAAGAAACCATGGAATATATTGATCATGGCAAAGGAGGGTCTGCCTCCTGTATGCAGCTAAAGAACTCACCTCTGCCTCAGATACGATCAGGTGAGGTTCTGATTGAAGTAGCCTATGCAGGCGTTAACCGACCTGACGTTTTACAGCGAGCGGGATTGTATCCACCACCCCCTGGTGCCTCTCCTATCCTGGGACTGGAGGTCTCCGGGAAAATAGTCGCCAAGGCTGACGATGTCCGGCAATGGCGGGTTGGCGATGTTGTTTGCGCCCTCACTCACGGTGGAGGGTATACTGAATACTGTTCCGTACATTCATCTCATTGCCTACCAATCCCGCATGGCCTTTCCCTTGCCGAAGCAGCGGCGTTACCAGAAAATTATTTCACTGTTTGGTCGAATGTATTTGAACGGGGCGGCCTGAAAGAAGGAGAAAATATTCTGGTGCACGGTGGAGCAGGCGGCATCGGCTATACTGCTATCCAACTGGCTAAAGCTTTTGGTGCGAAAGTATTTACTACCGTCAGCGGCTCCGATAAGATCGAAGCGGTTCGAAAACTGGGCGCGGATTTCGCGTTTGATTACAAGACCCAAGACTGGGCGAAAGAGGCAAACACGCTAGCCGGAGCGCGAGGGATTAACTGCATTCTGGATTTTGTGGGCGGTCTATACATTCAAAAAAACCTGAATCTTCTAGCCAGAAACGGCAGGCTCGTGCAAATCGCTTTCCTGCAGGGTGCAAAAATCGAACTGGATTGTCTGCCGATTCTAACGAAAAATCTAACCTTCACCGGATCGGTGCTCCGTCCCCGCAGTATCGAAGAAAAAGCCTCCATCGCACTGGCTTTGCTGGAAAATGTCTGGCCGCTTTTCACGTCAAAACAATTGACTGTGCTGGTCTCTGCCGTCTTTCCGCTTTGCGAAGCGCAAAAAGCTCATGAGCTGATGGAATCCTCCGGTCACATCGGTAAGATCGTGTTGAAAGTGATCATGTAGAGACAACTGCCATGCGGTACTTGGGGATAACCAATGACGTGTGCAAAAGGAGAAAAATAATGCATTGCGGTTTGACTGTCCGGCTTGTGGCAAGAACATCGTTAATTTTCGCAAAGACGAATCTTTTAGTTGACTATGCTAATGAGATGCTGGTCTCGCTCTCTAGACGTCGATGGACACTCATTTGTGATTAAAGGATTAGATGCATCTAAAATACCGAAGCCAGAAAAAAAGAAGGAGTTAGCTGAATCATGTGCACCAGATGTTGTGCGTAAAACTTATGAGGAATGGATTCAAGTTGAATGCTGAAAAAGGATAATAACCAACAAGAGACCGCCGCCAGTCGCCGCAGAAAAATTTTATTTGCTTTTGCTTTGGGAGCCTGATGAAGCTAAGCATCTTATGTTATTCTATTCAAACCCAAAGACCCAACCCATGACCCTTTCCCCATTTCCTCACTCACCGCCCAGCAGGCGCCGGGGGTTATCGATCATCATTGTTCTGATCTGTTCGTCGGTAATCCCTGTCTTCTTAAGCGCCGGAATAATATTGTGAAATATGTGAGAATAGGACCAGTTGGCCACTTGGGGAAGCATGTGCTCCGGCCATAGGCCCCCCCGTCCGAAGGACGCGCCAACATAGTCATGGGAAAGCATGATGCTTTCGGCAAACCCCTCCCCCAGCAACGCTAGCAGAGTCTTTAGCCGCACCGCATCAGAGAGAAATATTTCGATACCGAACCGGTCAAAGGCAATATTCACACCCTTGTTCAGAACTTTTCTCTGGTAATCTAGTGATGGATTCCCGCACATATGTCCGATCATGATGCGTTGCGGCTTCATGCCTTCCGCCATCAGGATTTCCGCCTGCTCAGGCCCCATGGTGCCGTCTTCGGTATGCGTAATGATGGGAACACCTGTTTCATTGCTGACGCGGGCAGCCGCTCTGAGCACCGCCTCTTCGCAGGGAGCAATCCGGTTAAGGCTTGTTGCCACCTTGATTGCGCCGGCCTTGACGCCTGATTGACCGATTCCAGATGTGATCTCCTGCATAAAGAGCTCATAGAGATCCGTTTCCAGGTCGCCCAATTTTAGTTGGTTACGCCATTTCAGGTAGGACCATACCCCGTTCTCTTCGGTATACTTGCCGGTTGAACAGATAATATTGATCTGCGATTTTTCCGAAACTTCCTTCATGACATCCACATCTCTGCTTAAATCTGAAGGCGTGACCTCTACAATCGATTGGAGACCGCAGGCTTTCGCTGGTTCCAGGACTTTCAAACATGCATGGACTATTTCTTTCCTGTTGGGTGACCCACACAGAGGATCCCACTCCCATCCCGGGAATCCGACTACGCAATGTTCATGGACAAGGGTTATTCCCAGATCACCGGAAGAAATGGAACCGAGAACCGTATTGATGCGGGTCATTTTCGCTCCTTTTTAGGCGTATTGCTCAGATATATTAACCATAAATACTCACTGGTTGCTGACGGAGTGCATGAAAAACAGTTTAATGTTTCAACGGAATATTATCTCATTGTCGATAATTATTGATAATATTAAATTGATAAGAACTTGCTTTCTATGGGAAACAGTATAAGAAACGCTGTCTTGTATGTCAAGAAAATCTTGACCGCAAGAGGTGGGTTGTAGCACCGGTGATCGCGTTGAAGGCACATTGCGACATCCGTCTTTTTGAGAAGTCTGTTCATCTTCTACCCTAATGACCTGAAGGTCACACGAGGGTACACGTGGCCGTTTCATCTAAATAATAGTTGTTTTTCCAGCGACTACGCAAAACACATTTTATAGCTAAGATTACCTTGACATACAAGACATCGCCTCCTATAGTTTCCCCGCAAAAAGAAAGTTCTTATCGAATATTGAAAGAAGAGTTACGCAACGATTTTTTCAAAGGACTTACGCCATGAAGAACTTTATAGCAATCGTGATAACATTGTTTTTGCTACTGCCTATCTGCGGTCTAACTGAAATCAAGGAAATCATCTCCGAAGGCGATTACAACATGGGCGACGGTGAAACGCCGAGTGTCGCCGAAAGCCGGGCATTGCTGAACGCTAAAAGGATTGCACTGGAACAGGCAGGAACCTATGTTGAAAGCTATTCCAAGGTCAAAAACTTCCAGTTGGTCGAGGATGAAGTAAAGGTTTTGGCCTCGGGGACTATTGAGGTGACGATTCTGGATAAGAAGAGGACGCTTGTCGGCAACGGTTTTCATTTCTGGGTTAGGATTAAGGCCAGAGTTAATTCAGACAAAATGGATGTAATGGCAAGGAACGTCAAAGAGAAATCGATTATCGAAGATTATAAGAAGATCCAGCGGGAATATGACAAGAACCAAAAGGAAATGGAAAAGCTGAAGAAAGAGTTGGCTATGGCACAGGGAGAAACGGCAAAGAAGAAAGTGGAAACACGGATTGCCGATGAAGAAAAACTGTTTCAGGCCAATGAGTGGTTCGAAAAAGGACTACGCCATACCATAGGCCGTGAAGATGACAAAGCCATCGAGGAATATACCCAAGCGATTGCCCTGAACCCGGATTACGCCGAGGCATACAACTACAGAGGTTTCGCTTATTACAACCGTGGAACGATCACCAGCGATCCGGGACAGCATGCACTGGCTGTCACGGACTTCCGTAAGGTGGTTGCCATGAAGCCGGGAACTTATTCAGGTTATCTTGCCCAAGGGGCCATATACGTCCATCAGAAAGAATATGAGAGGGGAATTGAAGAAATCAACAAGGCCATTGCCCTGAATCCGGATGAGGCCCTGGCCTATGGTTTACGCGGATTCATCTATATGCAAGAGAAAAGCAAAAATCCGGCGAAGGCACTTGCGGATTGGAGCAAGGTGATTGCCAGGGGAAGTCTTTGGAGTGCTATGGCCTACGCGAACCGTGGTGTAATATTTTTGGAGGAAAAACAGTACAACATGGCTATAGATGATTTAAGCAAGTCCATAGAACTGACCCCACATAATGCGCCTGCTTATCTGGCACGGGGACTCGCCATGGCGCTTAAAGGGCAGTTCAATCGGTCCGTTGATGATATTAACAGATCCATAGAATTAAATCCAAAAATTCCCGCCGCTTACAATATACGCGGCATGGTCTATGCTCAAACCGGTAATCCAAAGTCTATTGACGATTTCCATAAAGCCTGCGACATGGGATTTGAACAGGGATGCAGTAATTGGCTTCAATCATCGAAGAACAAGAAAACAGAACCAGCCGGAAAGAGAAAGATTGAAGGAACATACGACGTCGCCGGAACAAATCCCAATGGAACCTCTTACGACGGCACGTTGACAATCAGCAGGAACGATGGAACATACGTTCTCGACTGGCGGATCAGCAGTTCGACCTTCAGAGGCACGGGCAACTTCCAAGGAGAAACGCTAGTCATCGATTGGGGTCAGAGTTATCCAGTTACTTACAAAGTTGCCGAGGATGGCCGCCTAATCGGCATATGGAATAACGGTAACGCTTCGGAAGTCCTGACTCCGGTGAAATGATCCTGTATCTCCCTGTGTACTTACAATTAATTGGGCTGCTAAGCGAGAACAGCGCATGGTTCCATCGGTAATCGACTAACTTTCAATGCCTTCTATTTATTTGAGGTGTAATGCGTAAAAGAGTATTTTATCTGTTTGGTGACGGCGAAGTGTTCACCCTCCGCGAAAATGGGGAAGGTAAACACCTCATCATTATGATGCTTGATTAATGGCTGATAGCTGCCAGGAATTGTTACCCGCCGGGCGTGTGAATGTCCAGAATTCTTCGAATTTTACAGGGTCTATTTTGCTGCCGGAGATCACTGCACCAGTCGTTTCATCAGCAGTATAATCCAGCAGGTTTGCCAAAAAACGGACGGTAATGAAATCCTTACCCGCTTCCTGCCAGGCTTCACTCAGTTCTACCGCTCGAACGGCAATATTCTCCAGTCGATTGATCCGTTTATTCTTTTTCAGATCATCGACCTCACCCTGCATAAAGCGATACATCTCGTCGGTAAACATATTGCGAATACCGGACATATCGCGGTTAGCCCAAGCCCCCTGTACCTTGAAGAAGGCGTCCATGCACTGATCTTTGAATCGTTGTTCGTCAAAAGCAGAATCCATCTGCCGGATATAGCCAAGCCCGGCGTCAATATCTGATCCCACAGCCTGTTGCCCATAAGATGGCGTGGAACCTGGCTGCTGAGGTTCCGACATCGACGTTGTGCGATAATAGGCAGGGCTGGCCGTCGCTTCCGCATCCCGCCGCCTCTTTTTAATATACCACCAGATGCCATAAAGAATCCCGGCAATCAGAATAATTTCGAACACACCGATTCCTCCGCCGCCCATTCCACCATCACCGCCGAATCCCAGGCTCCGGAAGAGCATTCCGCCTATCATGCCGCCAACCAGTCCCCCGGCTATGCCTTTCATAAAGCTGCCTCCCTGAGATGGGGCCGGCTGTGAGGAAGGTGCGGGTCCTGCTTGTTTGGATGGACTAGACGGTGAAGACGACGGAGAACTGGGCGCAGAATAGGAATGTGATCCGCGGCTGCCGGAAGACCGGCCACCGCCCGCCCGGGCATAGGCGTCAAGATCCATAACATAAGTTATAAAAAAGAACAGGCTGAATACCATCAACCCGTATTTGATCCATTTGTTTGAAAACATATTTCTCCCCCCTAGTTTCTACTTTCGGGTCTTATCCTAGTTCAAAGGCACCAACATTGTCAATATGATTTCTAACATATGATTTCAAATATATGCTGCTGGACAATTTTTAAATTTAGCAAGGCAATCAATCCAGAATAGTGGGCAGATCATGACAGCCGAGGCATTATCTTATCAATTTTATTATTTGAATTGCGAATTGTCCTATCTCAATAACATGGATACAAGGATCGGTGTAAAATACAGGACGGACAAGGCAAGGGCAACAGCGCCGGCTCTGGAAATATACTTGTCGATCTTCGCTATCACCAGATCCCAGTCTGTTTTCTGGGCTTTGCGTATCATGGCCCCAAACACTTCCCGATTCGACGATATGATTGGATTTTCGCTCATCGCCATCTGCATGGAAGAAATACCGGTTGTGGTCTGCATAACATTTACCCCATGTTTTTTGATCTAGGTTACATCAGATATTTTCTGACGGAGGCGGTGATCACGCCGCCTATTTTGAGTTCTTCTTTGGGAGAAATCGTAGGATAAGCCGGATTGGCCGCTTCCAGAACAACCTCCCCGCCCTGCCTGCGGAAATATTTCATGGTCCACTGACCATCGACTTCGGCCAGAACGATATCGCCGCTTTTGGGCATGCGTTCCCGCTCGACAATGACCAGATCACCCTCCATAATGCCCGCACCGATCATCGAATCGCCGGTCACACGCAATAAAAAGGAAGAATCCGGTTTGGCCACCAGATATTCATCCATGGACACAACGTCGCGCGTATTTTCTTCGGCGGAAACGGGAAGACCGGCGGCAACATTGCCGACAAGGGGAATGCCGAAGGAAACCCCCGACAGCTTAAGAAAGCCCTGAGTGTCTTTTTCCAGAATGCCTTTTTCGATGAGCTTTTCAATCCAATAAAACACGACGCTTTTGGAACGGACGCCAAACAGATCCATCATCTCGGCGTACGTGGGCATGCGTTTCTGGTTGCGGTAAAAAGCAACCAGACTCTGCTCGACGGATTTTATGTCACGGGTTTTTTTCATGGCCCCTCTTGTATAGAACGTACGTTCTAATGTCAAGCCTTTTTTATCGCGTCATCGTATATTTCTGTTCATTTTTGGGGACGTACCATTTGATGACGTTGTGGCCGATGCCGATGGGGGCGGGTTCGATGCCGCGGAAACGGCTGCTGATAATGATTAAATCTTCGGGAACGTATAAAAACGTGTAGGGTTGATCTTCCGCCAGGATTTCCTGGAAGCGGTCGTAATATTTTTTGCGTTCGTCCTGATTGAAGGTGCTGCGGCCCTTCTCCAGAACATCGTCTGCTTCGGGATTCTTATAAGAAATAAAATTAAGTTCCTCCGCCGCGGTCTTACTGGAGTGCCACACGTCATAGGCGTCGGGATCGAGTGGAATCGTCCAGCCCAAGATCACCGCATCAAAACGCCGCTTGTTGATGAAATTCGTCACAAACGCCGACCATTCCACAATACGGATTTTCACGCTAATGCCGACCTCTTTGAGCTGACGCTGAATGATTTCAGCGCATTTCTGCCTGGTTTCGTTGCCCTGATTGGTGAGGATTTCAAACTCAAACGGTTTGCCGTCTTTTTCCAAGACACCGTCATTGTTGGTATCCACCAGGCCTGCCTGCTTGAGCAGCTCGCGCGCTTTTGCCGGATCATAGTTGTAGGTTTTCACCTTGTCATTGTGCGCCCAGGTGCCATGTTTATAGGGCCCGGTTGCGGGCTTGCCCAAACCCAACAAAACCCCGCTCACAATTTCATCCTTGTTGATCGCATAGGATATGGCCTGCCTCACGCGCTTATCCATAAAAAGAGGATTCTTTAGATTATAGCCCAGATACGTGTAGGCAAAACTCAGGTAGCGATACTTTTTAAAATTTTCTTTAAATAGATTGTTATCCGTCTGCCGCGTGTATTGCAGCGGGGTGAGCCCCATCATGCCGATATTCTGTGCGCGCAGCTCCAGAAACATGGTAGCGGTATCTGGAATGATGCGGGTAATCCGGCCGTCAATGTAAGGCCGTCCTTCAAAATAGTCATCGTTTGAAACCAGAACAATTTTCTGTCCGGCCACCCATTCCTTGAACTTGTATGGCCCGGTGCCGATGGGATGGCGCATAAGCGGGCTTTTCGTAATGTCCCTGCCGGCCAAAAGATGTTTAGGCAAAATCGCGGAAGCCCAGCTGATCAATGCAGGCGCGAAAGGTTTATCATAAGTCACCCGGAATGTATAATCATCCAGCGCTTCCGCCTTCTTGATTTTCAAAAAATCTCCGGCATACGCCGTGGGTGTTTTGGGATCGGTGGTGACCTGATAGGTATAGAGCACGTCGGCGGAGGTAAAGGGTTTGGCGTCATGCCATTTGACGCCTTTACGCAAATGGAACGTGATGACGAGACCGTTATGGGTGATATCCCAGGATTCGGCCAGGTCGCCCACGACATTCATATTCTTGTCGTATTTGACCAGACCGTTAAAGACCATGCCGGCGACGGTGTGCGACGCCGAATCGGATGCCAGAAGCGGAATCAGGTTGCTGGCATCCCCGATATCGCCACGCACCAGGATGTCGCCAAAGGCGGGCGGCTTATCCCCTTTCGGACGGACGTTTTCGGCCTGTGGCGATTTGTCGCAAGCAGCCAACGCCAAAATCATCCATAATAAAATAACGGAATAATAGAATCTGCGCATGGCCATTTTCATAGCCCAGGAAACCGGCCTTTGCAACATGATTTTACAGCTTCCCTTCCCTCGCACACCATTCTGGCAGTCCATGCGCGGCAGTTAAACCGACACCCAAAAGAGATCTGCTCGCGTGTCCTTTTATTTCAAGGCTCGATTTCCCTGATTAACAGACCCGTTTTGTGCCGCTGACAACAAAAAATCCTTTGCAGATAAAAATATTTGATATTTATCCAATCACGCCTATATTAGAATGCAGATGGACATGACGAGAAAGGAGCATAAAATGGCAAAGCACGAAAAAGCCGAGAAAATTGAAAATGGTGACTTTAGAGTATCCAAAGAACCCTTTTATCTTCCCCAGGGCAAGGAAATAGAGATGTTCGAGGCGGCCCATGCCAATAAGCTGCCGGTTCTTCTCAACGGTCCCACCGGAAGCGGCAAGACAAGGCTGGTGGAACACATGGCCTGGCGGCTGAACCGGCCCCTTTATACCGTCGCCTGCCATGACGACCTCAGCGCCAATGACCTGACCGGCCGCTACATCATTAAGGGCGACGAAGTGGAATGGATTGACGGCCCTCTCTTGATGGCTGTGCGCGAAGGCGGCATCGCCTACCTTGATGAAATTGTCGAAGCCCGGAAGGACGTAACGGTTGTCATTCACCCCCTGACGGACCATCGGCGCTATCTGCCCGTGGAAAAGAAAGGTAAAATTTTCCATGCCCCGGAAGGATTCATGATGGTCATCAGCTATAATCCTAATTACCAGAGTGTATTGAAAGAGTTGAAGCCCAGTACGCGGCAACGATTTATTTCGATCAACCTCGGCTGGCCGACGGAGGATCTGGAAGTCAGAATCGTCAGCCGGGAGGCGGGTGTGGATGAGCAAATGTCGGGAAAGCTGGTCCGCGCAGCCAACCGGATACGCAATCTGATTCATCAGGGTCTGGAGGAAGGCGTTTCGACACGAGAGCTGGTCTATGCGGGAATGCTTCTCAAAAGCGGTATGCCGGTCCAGGATTCCCTGCGTGCCACCATGATCGAGCCGCTAACCTATGACAGCGACCTGAAAAAGAGCATCGAAGAAGTCCTTAAAAACTATTTCAGCTTTTAGCGGGGATGATTCATGCCGCAAGACCGATTGAAAGATACAAACAAAAAACCCCATCCCGCCGTCGGGGCCGGGGTGGCTGATGACCATGTGGAATATGAACTGATGGCCCGTTTCGGCGCCACCTTCTCTCCCCTCATCGAACGCTTTGGCGAGGAAGGCATCGATTCCATCCTGACGCCAATCACCCGAATCGCCGAGAATGATCGTCAGGCAGCCCTTGTCCTTCTGGAGAAGTGTCCGGACATTATTGCTAAACTTCTCCCTTTCGGCGAGGAAATGGTCCTCAACGTTTTCGGCATGGCGAATCAGGTGATTCCCTACGGATCTCCTGTTGCCGTTCGCTTTATCGAAATCAGTCCCGCGCTGGTTTCTGAAAACAATTTTGAGATATTGGCCCAAACCGCCGCCCTGGCGTGCAGCATCGCTCAGATCGACATCCGGACGGCCATGTGCGTCCTCACGGAAAGCCCGGCCATCATCAACAGGGTCGGCTTTGAAGGCCTGCGCAAGGTCGCTGCTTTCGGCGCCGCGATTGCCCGTTTTAGCTGGGCTCATTCCATCAGAGCTGTTGAAGAAAGCCCCGGCCGGATAGACAAGATGATGGAAGCAGGTGCAGGCATATCTTCCTCACTGGCTGTTTATCATCTGGCTTCCGTGATGGCTCAGGACAACTGGAACATCGCCCTGGAACTCGTGGCGAAAATTCCCGGCATTACAGAACGATTAGCCGCCCGGGACCGGACAGACCTGCTGGCTGTGCTATACGACCACGCCGCAAAGACAACGCCCTTCGGCGCCAGAATGGCTTACACTTTTCTCGACACGGCCCCCGGCCTGATTGACCGCCTGGGACAAGACGGATTGGAACCTGTCTGGCAATGCGCCCTGGCCATGGCGGCCGACAATCCTGAAAATGCCGTTGCTCTGTTGATGAAAAGCCCCGGGATCGTCGATCATCTGCAAGCCCGACTAACTGTTCGGCAAATAGAAAATATTTATCACCTGGGGCAGGAGCTTTCCGCTGTCAGTTCACAGGTTGCCCTGAGATTCGTTTCCGCAAGCGTTGAGCTTATAGAACGTCTTGATGCTCCTGGCCTGCGGCGTATTGCGGACATGGCAGACGTGATGGCCCGCGTGAGCCGCCCTGTCGCTGAGGCATTCCTGGACGTTGCCCCGATTCTTCTGGATAGAGCCGGCATGGACGGGTTGACAAAAATCAGCACCCTCGGTACGGATATCGCCCGGGGAAGCTGGGAGACCGCCTCGCGGCTCCTTCTGAAAAGTCCTGACCTGATCGATCGTATCGGCATCGACGGCTTGAAACTGATCGGTGATTTCGCGTCTTCCCTCGCCCATGAAAGCTGGTCTGCTGCCGCCTCACTTCTCGATAAATGTCCTACCATCATCGATGGGCTTCTAAAGCTTAGTGATGCCTCCCTCATCACGAAAGTCTGTCATCTCGGTTCGCGAATTGTAAATTACAACGCCCGAATGGCTGTAAGTCTCCTGGATCGCAGCCCCGAGATTATCAAGTTGATTGGATTTGACGGTTTGGAAAAACTAGAAGAGTTAGCGCACCAGACGGGCGCGGAGAGCTGGACAACCGCCGTCAGTCTGCTGGAAACAAGCCCGTCAATTATCGAACGGCTGGGATATGACGGTTTGACTCAGATCGCCTCGCTTGCCCGCGTTGTCGCCCGCCAGAACAGCTACGGCGCCGTAAGCCTCCTGGAAAAAAGTCCCGATCTGATCGACCGCCTGCTAAACCACGGAGACCTCACGCTTACGCTTCGCGTCTATGCGTTTGCCGCCGAGGCTGCTGCTTCCGATTGGCGGCTGGCTGCGACGCTGCTGGAAGAAAGTCCGGCGCTGCTTGCCCGAATCGGCGCCCTGGGCCTGGCGAAATTGTTTGCCCTGATGATCAGAACCGCCCGCAACAGCGGAAAAATAGCGAAACGCCTTCTGGACGTGAGCCCCACCGTGATTGATAAAATGGGCTTTGAAGGACT
>CAIVDK010000355.1 GCA_903904655.1 uncultured delta proteobacterium
GGGCCCAGCAGTCCAAAGATTTCGCCTTTTTCGATATTCAGATCAATACCGCGCACAGCTTGAATTTTGCCGAACGTTTTCGTCAGTGAACGGATTTCGATGATAGCCATATGATGTCAATAATCCCGTGATTTAAATCATTCAAAAATTATTGCGCCGGGCCAGAGATAATAAAAGCCTGCTCTGGCTTTCAATATTTCCGGCAGATCAATATTGATCAAAGAGACACTGGTCGCGTCCGGAGCCCCAGCCCGATAATAATTCTCTTCGGGACTATCGTAGCGCCGGTATACCACGATACGCGCATCATCAGCAAGTCCCGCAATGGTTTTGGTCTCTTTGACCGCATCACGAATATAGCCGATTTTATCGATCAGTCTCAGTCTGAGCGCATCGTCGGCAACAAACACACGGGCGGTGGAAACTTCTTTCAGCGATGCCTCATCGAGCTTGCGGTGCTTTTGAACGAGCTGAATGAACCGGTTTCCGAACGTATCGACGGTCTTCTGCATCAGTATTTTTTCTTCCTCGTTTGATTCGCGGAAAGGGGAACCCATATCCTTGTTTTGGCCGAATTTGTTGATTTCAACCCCCAGGCCGATTTTGCTCATCAAGCCGACGGCTTTGGGACGCATGAAAATGACACCGACGGAACCGGTGATTGTGGTAGGATGGGCCATGATCATGTCTGCGGGAAGCGATAGATAATAAGCGCCGGAGGCGGCAAGATCCATCATGATTACGCTGATTTTGTTCCCGGTCTTTACCTTGTAAGACAAAATTTCATGATACAAAAGATCACTGGCGGTAATGGTTCCGCCGGAGGAATTAACTTTCAATAAAACGGCTTTAATCGAAGAGTCATGCTGGGCTTTGTTAAGCTGAACGACAACTTGTTCCACAAGGCTGGGCGATGTGTCGAACAGGCCCTGTTTTGGCGAATCGGAAATCATCCCGTTGATGGGGATGATCAGGATTTTATTTTGTCCTTTTCCTTCCAGCGTAAATTCCCGGAGGGGGTTGGGAGTCGTGTCAAAAATATTGAGCCGGGGCGCTGAGCAGGCGTTCAATAAAAATAACGAACACAGGGCTGTGATAAAAATAATTTTCTTCATAAAGAGGTATCCTTTCTTCAGATCGTGCGGAATTACTATAAGTGCAATGACACGTTGTGTCAAGTTCAGTACCTTGGACGGGAAGTCATTTTTTAAACAATAATATTTCGCTTCTGATCGCTGCAGTTTAATTTGCGGTGAATGTGGACAAAACAAGAGTAATCATGTAGGGCTAGCTGACTATCTTTTTAATCAGATAAGGAAATGTGAAAAATGGATATGATACAGGCTGTTGTTCTGGGACTGGTGCAGGGATTAGGAGAGTTTCTGCCGATATCCAGTTCGGCGCATCTGGTGCTGGTACCCTGGTTAATGAAATGGGCGGATCCCGGCCTCACTTTTGACATCGCCCTGCATGTCGGCACGCTGATCGCCGTCGTTGTTTATTTCTGGAAAGACTGGCTTAAGCTTTTGAGCAAAGGCCTGACAAAACCCAAGGAAAGGGAAGGGAAGCTCTTCTGGTATCTGGTGCTGGCCACAATTCCGGGCGCTCTTATTGGATTTCTGCTGGAGAATATCGCCGAGACGCTTTTCCGCAATCCCGTCCTGATTGCCGGCATGTTGATTCTTCTTGGCCTTATTCTATTCGTGGTTGACCGCAAAGGCAAAAAACAAATTGATGTGGAACATATATCACTGAAAACCAGTTTTCTGATTGGTCTGTCGCAGGCTTTAGCCATTATCCCCGGCGTGTCGCGCTCCGGCATAACGATGACGACAGCGCTGGCGCTGGGTATGACCCGGGAAGGTGCGGCGCGTTTTTCTTTTTTGCTTTCTGCCCCTATCATTCTGGGTGCGGCGCTGGTCAAAATGCCTAAAGTGATTGCCAATCCGGCTATGATTGATGCGAGTTTCCTCATGGGAATGGCGGTGGCATGTATCGCAGGCTTGGCCAGCATCGGATTGCTACTGCGCTACGTACAGACGAAAACGTTTCTGCCTTTTGTTTTGTATCGTTTTATCCTAGGTGCGGTCGTCATTGCTGTTGCTTGTTTCAGATACGCAGCATAAACAAATGTTGGTTCAAATCTCTGATTTGAACCAACAAAATGAATGTAGAAAAACCTGCATTATTCACCGTCTTTCGCGGGCATATATCAGGTATCAGAATCAAGAATATCCTCGTCGTCAACAGGCAGGAACCATTTCTGCGCGATAAACGTCGGAATGATGGCGCTTGCCACAACGACACCGACCAAGATGGAGTATTGCACCTGATTGATGATTCCCGCCTGCAGGCCGAATAGACTGGAGATGGTGCCGAAGGTCAGGCCGGTGCTCATCAGTAACGTGGTATACATGCTGCCTCCTGGAATATATTTTTTTGCCAGAAAATAAACGCCGATAAATTTGGCGATAATTTTAACGGCGAAAAGCGCGACAAATAAACCCAAAGAAGCGATAATCATCGTCCAAGAAACCTTCATGCCGCCGACGATGAAAAAAATCGGTGTGATGAAGGCATAGGCCACCGTTCGCAGACGGTTCAAAATTACCCGCGCTTTACTCTTTTCATCGAAATGTTTGGACATGACCAATCCCAGTATAAACGCGGGCAGGATCGCCTGGCCTCCGCCCAACTGTGCAAAAAAGATGAAAATCAGCAGAACAAGAAAAATGAACTTGATCTCCGGTTCAATCACTTTATTGAAATATTTTGGATGATTCAAAATGTAGGGAGAAAACCGATCCACAAATAGAATAATCAGAATAGAACCCACATAAAATACCAGAGTAAGCATGGTCGGCTGAATGAACATGATGCTCAAAGCCAGCGCGGTACCCATATCTGTGACAAAGGTGGCGGCCATGAGCAGCTTGCCGATTTGCGTTTTCGTCAGCCCTGTTTCCACTAGAACGGAATAAACGACGGCCAGCGATGTCGTGGATAAAGCGATGCCGGCAATAATGGACGCCTTATATCCCCATCCGGCAAAATAGAAAGTAAAGAGAAACGCGGCGATGGAAGGAATCAGAAAAGAGAAAAATCCAATGAGAAAGCTTTCCTTGAATTTTTCTTTGAACAGTTTGGTGTCGATTTCCGTTCCTGCCAGATACGTGAGGATAATGCCGCCAAACTGAGCGATATAGAGCATCCATTCTTCCGTATGCAATCCCAGGTTGCCGGCGATGGCACCTAAAGTGATTTCAATGATGGCGACGGAAAGACCCAGACGAAGCGAAATAATACTGGCCAAAAACACCAACAGGCCGACAATTAATGGAATGTAATCACCTTTCATGGCATAGCTCCTGATATGAAATTGGTCAGGAGTTATCAGCAACAAAAGCGGCTAAAGGTGAACTCCATCACCCGCGCGAAAAAGATGTAAATCTTTACGGCGCTGCTAATTAATCAAATTTGAATCACTTTGTCAATCGCGCTATGTTGGAGTGGTGGATGTTTTGGCCTATGGATATTGAAATGAAAACTTGATAAAAAAGAGCGCCGGTGAGGCACCGGCGCTCTTTAATCAATGTGTGAAAAATGTGGTCATCTTATTATCTATACTCAGATACGTGTTTCGGACGGCTAAACATCAGGGCAATGATGAATCCGAGGATCAGGCATCCGGCCGCTGTGTAGAGAGACTGCTGTTTGTTGAATTCGGCGAACACAAAACCACCCACAACGCCGGCCGCGCCCCACGCCGTCAGCAGAAAACCGTAAACCTTACCGATGTTAGTCGGACCAAACGAGTCCGCTGCAAAAGAGGGCATGACGGCAAAACCGCCGCCCAAACACGACAAAAGGTAGCAGGCGATGATCGTGAAAATGAGCACGCTGGTGATCTGGGGAAGAAGAATATAAAGAATCGCCTGGGTCAGGAACATCACCATATAAGTTCCTTTGCGACCGAGTTTATCGGATACAGCAGCCCAGAATAGACGGCCAAGGCCATTGAAGATGGAGGCCGTAGCCAGAACACCACCACCGAGAACAGCCAGCTTTGCCGGATCATCGACACCTTGAGCAAATTTAATGACTTCCTGCGCCATGGGAGAGAGCTTGGATAAAAGCCCCATGCCAGCTGTAACGTTTAAGAAAAGCATGCACCAGAGCATGTACCACTGACGGGTTTTCTTTGCTTCGGCCCAGCCGAAGGAATCCGCCGCACTGACCGTTGTTGCCGAAGGCTTAAAGCCCTTGGGAAGCCATCCGGCAGGGGGGTTTCTCAGAGTAAGAGCCGCAAGAATACAAAGAACCAGATAAACAACACCCAGGATGAGAAACGCATTAGCTACGCCGACTTTAACGATAAGACCGGGGATGATCATACCAATGAAGAACGCGCCAAAGCCGAATCCCATAACAGCAAGACCCGTGATCAGACCACGCTTATCCGGGAACCAGCGGATCAATGTCGCGATCGGAACAACGTAAGTCAAACCGTTGCCGATACCGGCGATCACGCCGTACCCGATGAGAAGAAACCAGAAATTGCCAATATAAAGAGCAACGCCACCCAATAAAACGCCAACGCCATAGAAGCATGCGCCGAGCGTCGCAACGAACTTGGGACCTTTCTTGTCTACCAGCATCCCGCCGAATGCCGCGGAAATGCCGATGACACCGATGATTAACATGAAAACACGCGATACTACCTTTACTTCCCAGCCATGCAGGGCCGCGATGGGTTTGACAAAAACTGACCATGCGTAAACGGTGCCCAGAATCAGCATGATGACGACACCGGCTGCAGCAAGCGCCCATCGCTTACTCTCCAAATTTTCATTAACCATATTTTAATTCCTCCCTTGCCTTTCATAAAAGGCTAAAAATGTATTTGGTGACACTTTAAGAAAACATCCGTGTTTTGAGGCAAATGGTTTTTTATCGTGCCGAAAACAACTAAATGATCTGCGTCTTATACATAAAGAATATGCCCCTGGCAATGGGCATATTCTGTTTTTCATTATGTTTTATTTACCATAGTGTTTTAACGGCCCTTAGTGGTTATGCTGCCACCAGTTTCACCGCGCAGACTTTATATTCCGGTATCTTGCCTGTCGGGTCCAAAGCTGGATTGGTCAGGAGGTTGACCGGTGCATTGGCAAAATGGAAGTTCATAAAGATGGTGCCCGGCGCGCTCTTTTGTGTAATGTGGGCTTTGGCTTCCACTGTACCGCGTCTGGACGTGACCTTGACCATTTGACCATCGGCAATGCCGGAATTTTCGGCATCGATCGGATTGATTTCAACCAGACTTTCGGGACAGCGCTCGGAGAGGCCCTGCGTGCGTGTCGTCATTGTGCCTGTATGATAATGATACAGGACGCGTCCCGTGGACAGGAAGAAGGGATAATCCTTATCCGGCAGTTCATTGGGTGGTATGAATTCAATGGCCGTAAACAGGCCCAGACCCCGGGAGAATCGGTCTTTATGCAGAAACTTTGTGCCCTTGTGGTCATGCGTGGGGCAGGGCCATTGCAATCCTTCTTTTTCAATGCGCTTATACGTGATGCCCGCATAACTGGGGGTGACGGTGGTGACTTCTTCAAAAATTTCTTTCGCCGAAGTATAGTGCATCGGATAACCCATTTTATTGGATAGGCCGGCGATGACCTCCCAGTCTGTTTTAGCCTCTCCAGGCGGTTCAATCGCTTTTCGCACGCGCTGAACGCGTCGTTCGGTGTTGGTAAAGGTGCCGTCTTTTTCGGCAAAGCTCGCTACAGGCAGCACGACATCGGCGATTTGCGCCGTTTCGGTCAGGAAGATGTCCTGCACAATCAGTAAATCCAGATTCTGAAGCTCTTTTTTTACATGATGCAGATCGGGATCGGAAAGCAGTGGATTCTCACCCATGACATAAACCGCCTTGATCGCGCCGCTGCCGGCGCCGGCCATGATTTCCATCAAGGTCAATCCGGGCTTGGGGGAAAGTGTCGCGCCCCATGTTGCTTCAAATTTCTTGTGGGCATCTGCATTAGCGACCTGTTGGTAGGCCGGATAAACATTGGGCAGAGCGCCCATGTCGCAGGCCCCCTGAACGTTATTCTGGCCGCGCAGCGGGTTGACGCCGCCGCCTTCAATGCCGACGTTGCCGCAAAGCATGGCGAGGTTAGCGGTGCTCTTTACGTTATCCGTACCACTGATGTGTTGCGTGATTCCCATAGCGTAAATGATGCTGGCGCGGTTGGCTTTAGCATACATCCGGGCGGCCTTTTTCAAATCTTCCGCCGGCACGCCTGAAATATTTTCGACATAGTCCGGTGTATATTTGGCCACAACCGTTTTGAGGGCATCGAATCCTTCGGTTCGTTCAGCTACATATTCTTTGGCATAAAGGCCTTCTGCGATGATCACATTCAGCAGGCCGTTGAAAACCGCCACGTCCGTTCCCGGTTTTTGTCTCAGCCAGATGCTGGCGTATTTGACTAAATCAATTTCCCGCGGGTCGATGACGATCAGCTTGGTTCCGTGCTGTTTGACTGCCCGCTTGATTTTCATGCCGATGACCGGGTGATTTTCCGTCGTGTTGGTTCCCGTTGCCAGAATCAAATCCGTGAATTCCAGCTCATCAATCGAATTGGTCATTGCTCCACTGCCGAATGTGGCGGCCAGACCGGCCACCGTTACGGAGTGTCAGAGACGGGCGCAGTGATCGACATTGTTGGTGCCGATGACCGCGCGCATAAATTTCTGAAAGAGATAATTTTCTTCATTGGAGCAACGCGCAGAAGCGAGACCGGCAATGCTGTCCGGACCGTTTGTGTGTTTGATGGCGGTGAGTTTATCGGCGATGAACGTATACGCTTCATCCCAGGTGACTTCTTTTAAATCTTCATTTTTCTTATAACGGATCAACGGTTTTTTCAGGCGGTCGGGATGGGATATGAAATCCATGCCGAAGCGGCCTTTCACACAAAGACTTCCGTCATTGGGTTGACCGTATTCGCGGTTGCCCATGACTTTGACGATGGAGTTGTCTTTGACAAAAAGATCCATTTGGCAGCCAACGCCGCAATAGGTGCAAGTCGTGCGGACTTTATCCAATTCCCAGGGGCGGCCGCCGAACTTGGCCTGTTTGAATGTGATCGCGCCCGTTGGACACACCTGGAGGCATTCACCGCAGAATACACAGGCTGAGTCAATATAATCTGCATCGAAAGCGGGGCCGACTTTGGCGTAAGAGCCGCGCATGGCGAAATCCAAAACTTCGTTGACCTGGATTTCATTGCAGGCGCGAATGCAGCGGCCGCAAAGGACGCACTTGTTCAGATCGCGATGGATCATAGTGTTGCTGTTATCCGGCGCATAACCCGGAGGTTCGATATTGAAACGCGGTTTATCAATTTTCAACCAGTAAACCAGATTCTGCAATTCGCACTGGCCGTTTTGCTCACAGGTCAGACAATTATGATCGCCGGATGACCATAATAATTCGACAATCATCTTCTGGGCGGCGCGAACCGCTGGTGTACTGGTGCGAATTACCATACCCGGACTGATCGGCATGCAGCAGGACGCAACCAAACTGCGAGCATTTTCCACTTCCACAACACAAACACGGCAGGCGCCCACATTGGTTGTGTTTTGATAGTGGCAGAGGGTCGGTATAAAAATACCGATGCTCTTGGCGCATTCCAGAACGGTTTGTCCCGGCTTAGCCGAAACTTCCTGCCCGTCAATGGTAATCGTAATCTTTTTTTCCATTTTTCTTCTCCAGTCGTTAATCAAAGATAAATATCTGAAGCCGGTGCAAAATAAATCATAGGATCTATGTTATTTTAACGAAATGACTTATAGTCGGTAACAGCCGTTTTGTCAACTATGTCAATAATGTCATAATGACTATATCATTTACATTCCCTGCGTTTTCAGGGGAGGCGCTGAAAAATGGAGAGACTGATGTTGTCAAATGGCAAGGAAGTATTATATTATAGCCTCGAATATTTGGAAAAGGAGTATTTATGGCATCGGGTGCAAAAAACAATTCTTACAGAGAAAATGTTGAAAAAATCAGTAAATTATCTTTTGCCGTGGGCGTGTATCGTCCACCCAGTGAAGGGGGGAGTGCCTCAATATTATTACGGATAACGGAAAATTGCCCGTGGAATAAGTGCACATTTTGCGAGATGTACAAGGGGCAACCCTTTGTTTATCGTCCCGTCGAGGATATTAAAGCCGATATCGATACAGTAAGGCTGATGATTGTTGAAATACGGGAAGTCGCAGGGAAAATTGGACAGGAAGGCGAGATTAACAGAGATGTACTAAGGGCACTCTTGAGCGTTGATCCTTATCTTAACGACAACCATTGTTTTTCCACAGTGTTCAGTTGGCTTTATTATGGAGGCAAGACGGCTTTTCTTCAGGACGCGGATAGCATGATTATGAGACCGCTAGAATTAATCGACGTACTGAAGCATTTGCGAAAGACGCTTCCAACCCTGACGAGAGTAACCTCCTATACCCGTTCGAAAACGCTGTCGCAGAGAAAAATCGAAGATTTGCGAGAAATTCGCGAAGCGGGATTGGATCGCGTTCACGTCGGCCTTGAAACCGGCGACGACGAGCTGTTGAAGATTGTGCGCAAAGGCGTGACCAGCGCCGAGCAAATCGAAGGTGGCAAAAAGGCAATGGCTGCCGGATTTCAGCTTTCCGAATACTGGATGCCCGATTTGGGCGGCCGGGAGCGATGGCGGCAGCATGCGGAAAATACAGCGAGGGTGGTAAATGCAATCAACCCAAGCTATATCCGCTCGCGTCCTTTTGTTCCCAGGCAGGGCACGGAGATATTTAATGATTACGAACAGGGACATCTTCATGTTTCTTCGCCTCATGAGCGGCTGGAAGAATTACATGTGATGATTTCGAACCTCAACGTGACCTCGCGGGTATGTTTTGACCACAATATGAATTCCTGGACCAATAAAAACGGCGGTCTGCTCTTCTCTCAGGATTATGAGGGCTATAAATTCCCGGAAGAAAAACCACTCGTTCTGGAATTGATCCGAGAGGGGCTCTCTATTGACGAATCCCGTCATATCGATGTTAAGGAACTGATAGCGATGGGGTCGCTGTAAATTAACCAGACATGTGTTAATCAAGCACACACGGGTTTCAATGCAGCATATTGTGATCTGATCTATTAGGACGGTGTCCTATTGAATACAGAAGCGTTCTGCCGATAGACTGAAAATCTTTTTCCAGCTTGTGAATAACCTCCACAGCCGAGCCCGCATCTGTTCTGCCGGGATAAATATCATACCGGCTTTTGTAAATCTCCGGTGTGAAATCCGGCATGACGACGTTTGCGCCTGCCTGCAATGCCAGGAGACGTCCCTGCGGATGAAGCGTTCCCAGAGCGGTGGTGGCCGGAATATTTGTATTGCGTGTGAGCAGTCGGGCCACAGCCAAAACGCGCAGCGTCATCTCCAGATCATCATGGTCAATTCCGGCCAGCGGTGTGTCGGGATGGGCAATAAACGGACCAATGCCCAGCATATCGGCATTCAATAGTTTCATGACCAGCAAATCATCTGCTAAAGTTGCCAGAGTTTGTCCCGGCAATCCCACCATATTTCCCGTGCCGGTTTCAAAGCCAAGCTCCTTAAGCCATCTCAAGGATTGCAGACGGTCTTCCCATTTACAACCGGGGCGCAGGTATTTATAAATTTCGGCATCAGCGGTTTCATGTTTGAGCAGATAACGGTTGGCGCCCGCCTGCTGAAAGGATTTGTAATCGGCGTAGCTTCTTTCTCCTATCGACAAGGTAATGACCAGATCTGTTTCCCGGCGGATGCGTTCAATGAGGCGGCAGATCATTTCCGTGTCGAAGAAAGAATCTTCTCCCGATTGCAGCACGACCGTGGGAACGCCCGATTTTTTTATTTCATTTGCTGTGGCTATAATCTCATCTTCGGACATTCGGTAGCGGCTGAGATTAGCATTGCTTTTGCGCAAGCCGCAGTAAAGGCAGTTGCGCTCGCAGGTGTTGGAAAATTCGATGATGCCGCGCAGAAATATTTCATCGCCTACTTGCTCTTTTCTTACGCGGTCAGCCGCTTCCAGAAGTTGAGGCGTGCAGGAGATGGGAAGGGCAAGGAGGTCAATAATTTCTTCGCGCTTTAAATTAATTCCTGTTTCAGCTTTGATAAGCAATTGATTGATCTGGCCTGGGGATTTAAATATAGACATCTCTTGTTCCGTCCTCTATTTGTTGCAACCGGTCGCAAACCATTTTCTTTCTTTTTGTTTTAAAAGTTTCATCCAGCATTTTTGAAATTAGTATTTCTCCAGCCTCTCGAGTTACGGGACTGGCATAGTCCAGCAGATACTCTTTAAAACTGAAAAGAGCATTGGACTGGCAGAACTTTTGAATCAGCCCCGGTTTGGCCAGATCCATAAAATCTTTGCCGGTGCGTCCCAGGCGGTAGCAGGCCGTGCAGAAGCTGGGGATGTGGCCGCGTTCGGTGATGTCCAGAATAACCTCGTCGAGCGTGCGCGTGTCGCCCAGATTAAATTGAGCGGCGCGGAAAGCTTCGCTTGTCTCTTCCTGATAGCCGCCGGGATTGGTGCGCGATCCGGCGCTGATCTGCGATATGCCGAGGGCAAAAACTTCCGAGCGCAAGGCTGCTGTTTCCCGGGTGGAGAGAATCATGCCTGTGTAGGGAACAGCCATGCGGAGGATGGCGACCAGCTTCTTAAAATCATGATCGCTGACCGGATGAGGCGGTTTGATGGCGGCTGGTGCGTTGAAAGCGGGTTCCAGACGCGGAACGGAAATGGTATGAGGTCCCACGCCGCAGTCTAGTTCCAGTTGCAAAGCATGGAATAGCAGTCCCATGACATCAAACTTGTAATCATAAAGACCAAACAGCGCGCCGATGCCGACGTCATGAATACCGCCTTCCTGAGCGCGGTGCATCGCCGTCAGGCGATTCAGATAATCTTTTTTCGGACCGGATGGATGCATCGTCTTGTAGGTTTCATGATGGTACGTTTCCTGAAATAAAACATACGTACCGATGCCGGTTTTCTTCAGTTGTTTATATTCCTCTGCTTCCAGCGGCGCCACTTCGACATTGATGCGCCGGATTTCTCCGCCATGTTCTGTTTTTACGGCGTAGGCCGTTTCAATAGCTTCCATGAAGTATTCCAGGCTGGATCGATTCGGGTGTTCTCCGCAGAGCATCAGCAGGCGCTTGTGGCCTTCCCGCTCCAGAACCTGGACTTCCTTTTTGATTTGTTCCATGGTCAGCGCAACACGGTTGAGTTCCTTATTGTCGCGCCTAAACCCGCAATACAGACAATTATTGGCGCAGTGATTGGCGACATAAAGAGGCGCAAACAAAACCAGCCGGTTGCCGTATATGTCCTCTTTGATCTTATGGGCGGTCTGCCAGATCATCGCGATGAGATCATCATCTTCTGTTTGAAGCAGCAGCGCCACTTCTTCGGGTGTGAGACCCTTAAGTTCCGAGGCTTTGGCTATGATTTCCCTGATTCTTTCGGGCGGAGGATTTTTTGCTTTTTCCAGTATATTCTTGATATTTGCATCATTAATAAAATCTCTCATGGGGTATCTTGTCCTTCATGTCGTTTATACTTTTGTCAGAGACGCTTTGACTGAGACGCCCGCGAGTGCGCCAACTTTTCCGGTCAGTGCACCGATCTCATCAGTGGAGGCGTGAACAATGAGCGCGATGATGTGCAAATCGCCGGGGGCATGAGGCAGGCCCATGCGCCCGATGATCATTTCTCCGAAGTCGCACAGAATCTGGTTGACCTTTTGCGCCTGGCGAGTTCTGTCGGTGATGATAATTGTGACGGTTCCGATGCGTTTATCCATAAAAATATAAAGGTTTGATCCCGGAAGAATCAAACCTTTGTATTTTTAAAGACTTCAGACTTCCCTTAAGATCAGATCGTTCCTCTCTTTCAGGCTATATTTAACTGTTGATTGCAATATCGTAATTCACTAAAGTTTGTCAACGCGAATTCCTGGAAATGAGTATAATTTCCTTTTTCACCCACAGGGGTGACCTTTCCCTTGCCTCAAGGAGTAAAAACTTCTTCCTAGATTATTCAGTTGACTGATTTCGATAAATATACAAAGATTACATCGATACTCGTTATACGTTAGAGATGGGATGGCATTTTAGATGCGTTACTTCGTCTTTGGGAAAACAGACTTGACGGTCTCCGAGTTGGGATTCGGGGGGATTCCCCTGATTCGTCTCAATAATGATTTGGCCGTGAATGTATTGCGACGGGCGTATGATCAGGGGATCACCATTTACGATACGGCCAATATGTACCTGGATAGCGAGGAAAAAATTGGTACGGCTTTTCATGGCATGCGCAACCGGGTGACCATTGCCTCCAAGTCCACCCGGCGCGATGCCGCAGGCATGACTGAGCACATTGAGAAAAGCCTGATGCGTTTGAAGAC
>CAIVDK010000356.1 GCA_903904655.1 uncultured delta proteobacterium
GAAACTCTCTTTCTCCGCAATCGCTGAACTTTATCTTGCGCGAAGCCTGCTCTCCGGCCAGAGCGCTGATCGACTGGATATGGTTGCCGATGCTTTTAATATCTCCGGCCATAGCCGTGTAAGCAAATACTCTCCTGGAAAGCTGTGCGGACAATTGGCGGCCTGATGCCTCCAAGAGAAATTTAACAATCTGCCTACGCAGATTGTTAACTACCATCTCCACATAGGAAATATCATTACGTCTCCCCTCTTCATAGTGGGACATTAGCTTGACGGTTCTGGCAAACATGATCTGAACAAGTTTTGTCTGCCGTTGCAGCTCCTTTTGCACATGATCCAATGACTTGACCGGATTGATTAAATCTTTACGGTCAAGATATTCCGGCCAGATGGGCAGAGCGTCGTCTTCACCGGGCAGGATTTTGTTTATCAGCGCTGCATAGGGTCGCAGGAAAAAAATAAAAACGACGACAATCAACAGGTTCAGTAAAAAATGGGCCCAAACGATCTGTTGGGCGACACTGCTGGACATACTTTGCAGAATGTCGAGGAAAAACGGGAAGCCGATGAGACAAATCAACACACCTACGCATTTGAAGATCAGATGTGACACGGCGGTTCTTTTACCGCTGATATTGGCAACGCTTCCGGCCAACAGAGCCGTCACCGTCGTACCGATATTGGCGCCCAAAATAACAGGCACGGCATTTTCCAACCCGACCAGATCCTGTTGCGCCAGAACAGCCAGAATACTGATAGGTATCGCGGAGGCGTGGACAACGGCTGTAACCACCATACCCACCCCAATTCCGAATAGCGGATTTTTGATCTGAGTAAAATAATTAATAAAAGCGGGTGATTGCTTGAGGGGCGCCGCCACCTGGCTGATGATATCCAGACCAAAGAAAATCAGGCCGAAATAAAAAATCATTTCACCGGCGGTTTTCCATCCACCCCGGCGTGTCAGCCACAAAAGTCCGCCGATGGAAATGAAAAAAGGAGAAAATTCCGTAAACCGCCAGATGACAAACTGCACGGTCAGGGTTGTACCGATGTCCGCGCCCAGAATGATGGCCAGGGAACTGTAAAAGCTGATCAGACCGGCGCTGACCAAACCAATCGTGAGCGCGGTTGACGCCGAAGAGCTCTGAAAGACGATCGCGGAGACGATACCGGTGATCAACCCATAGAGTGGTTTCTCCACGGCATACTTGACCAATTCTTTTATTCTGGCGTCCATCATACGACGGACGGCGGCAGAAAGGCGAATCATGCCGACCAGAAAAAATATGATGCCGCTTGCGGCGATCAACGCTTCTTTCATTTATTTAGCAAATCAATTTCGGTATCAATCAACTTTTTTGAACATCTTGCCTTTGGCACCGCAGACGGGGCAGGTTTCCGGCGCTTCTTTTTCCGCGGTAAAACCGCAGACGGGACAAACATAGTAGCTGTAAGCGTCTTTCGCGGCATCCGGAGAATCAAGCATCTGCTGATAGAGCCGGGCATGAATTTTTTCCACTTCATTAGCGAAATTGAATGAACGTTCGGCTTCTTTGTGCCCTTCGGCTTTGGCGCTCTCAATCATCGCCGGATACATGCTCTTGAACTCGTGTGTTTCACCGGCAACCGCTTCCTGCAAGTTCTCTTTGGTGGAACGAATGCCTTTCATGGCCCGTAAGTGAGCGTGGGCATGGACCGTCTCCGCTTCCGCCGCCGCGCGAAAAAGCCTGGCAGCCTGGGGAAATCCCTCCGCGTCGGCCTTGGCGGCAAACGCCAGATATTTGCGGTTGGCCTGCGACTCACCGGCAAAAGCTTCTTTTAAAGCATCTTCTGTTTTCGACATGGTCATCTCCTTTTCTTGGTTTTATTGCAATTTCATATTAAAGGTGGATATCTTACCTGTATCCGTTTCCTTGATTTGCAGACGCAGGACTTTTGCCGTCTTCGCCTCTCCGGGATAAAAAATAAAACCATGAGCCAGTTCTCCCGGCTTGACCGCGCGGTATTGCAAAGATCTGGTCTGCAAATCCTGCTTAATTTTAGACTGCACATCCGTCTGGTCGATGGCGGCCTGGCCGCCGCCGGAAACCACTCCCGCCGCGGCGCCAATGGCTGCGCCTTTTCCGGCTGCAGCACCCACATTGGTTCCGGTGACGATGCCGATCGCCGCTCCGATCACCGCTCCCGCGGCGCCAAAAAGCAATCCTCTTTTAGCTGCCTCAGGCACTACTCTGCCCAGTTCAGTCTCTCTCGCCAGGCGATCATAAGCAAGATTTTGCTCCAGTATCGGCCAGACATTACCCTCCGCATCAATCAAAAATGTTTGCTCCGCAATAATCATCAACGGATGATTGCTTTTGTTATCAAAAGCCACCTGCACCGGAAGAATGCCCGCCTGCCGGATATCAAAACCAAAGGCTGCTTTGGCTTCCTCGACATTGATAAAACTTCTGGCGGCAATGACTGCGCCGTCAATATAGACCGCATTGGGGGTGCTCTGGGGCGTTTTAAAAGGCACAACTTGCCTTTCATAGCTTGCGCAACCCGTAAAGAATAAAAAACAAAAAAAGAAGAATGCAAAACAGTTCTTTTTCTGAAAAATCATATTCTCCTCCTCACATCATCGTGGAATTGCTTTTATCATGACAAATTTATTGTGAAACCACAAGCGCAATGATTGTGCAATCCGGATGCAAACCAAACAGAATTTCTGAATACAAGGATATCGCCGTTGTGTTTCACAGCAGAAAAATGCAGGTCATCAGTTTGTATTTGACAATCAATGGTTTATTTGTTTATAAATTGCACGTGAATATGAAGTCGGTTGTTATCTTAAACTTAATGTTCTTGTGGCTCGAAGGGTGGATAATATGATGAAGGAAGAAAGTGTTAGCCCCGCCGATTCATTGCTCCGAAACGTCTCCCCGCATAATGCCCAACCTTGGCTTTTTCAACATCAGAAACTTTTCACTACGGAGGATACCGACCAATCTCTGGCCCTAAAAAATCTGATTAACAAATTAAATTATATTAATTTTACTGATGGACACATATTCTTCCTTTTAAATCCGAACGACACCGGCGCACAAATAATGATTAAAGCCTATCCTCAACCCTGCGCAAAAAACGAGCTTGTTTCCCACTTGGACCCATCGGATACTTTAGCTTTGACGGACCTCAAAAACCATGGATTAAATAATCTGATGATTGATGAAGGCCACACAGCCATATTAGCCGCAGTTCAACTCATCAGCCTTGAAGGCGGTATTTTAAGAACAAGCTTGCCGGAGGTTAGCAAAATAAAAACTCTTCGCAAGATAAAACGATTTCCATGTGATGTCTTAAACTGTAAAATCATCCAGGGTGATTTTCATGCACCGGGCCAATTAATCGATTTTAGCGCAGGAGAACTGGGAATCAGCCTCAACGGAAGGAAAAATATCAATGGATTCGATGACTCAAAACCGGCTTTGCTCAACATCAATCAAAATGGCATTCAAATATACTCCGGTTTGTGCCAATGTGTTCGCAATGGAATAGATTCCCTCGACAATAAAGTTGTGTTCGCGCCACTTAACAATCAGTTTTCTTTATTCCCCAAAAGAGAAATGCGCAATGCCCGCCAACATGGCGGGCCATCATTTTCAGTGAGCTTTCAACATCCATTTTTCAAAGGCTATATAGAAAGAGATATATTCGACATTTCCCAAGCGGGATTTTCCATTAAGGATAAAACAGAGGAAGATATTCTCTGGCCCGGCCTGTTCATACCGGACATATCTATCGTTTATGCCGGTATTGTGAAAATGAAGTGTTCCGCACAGGTTGTTTACCGGGAGGTGGAGGCTGAAACAAATATGATTAAGCACGGCCTGGCTATAGCCGACATGAATCTGGAGTCTTTCACGCATCTGAGCCAGATTCTCGGAACATCTAATGTGAGTTACGCAAGCATCTCCACGGAAGTGGAAATGGATACTTTATGGGAATTTTTTTTGATACCGGATTTATTTATGGTGAAAAATACAAAAATATCCAATCATACCGAAGCTCCTTTAAAGAACTTTACAAAAAATTATACCATGACAATCCGGATATCGGCCGACATCTTTTATATAAAAAAAATGGCAAGATCTATGGCCATATCGCCATGGTTCACGCCTATGAACATTCCTGGCTAATCCATCATTTTGCAGCGCGAAGAATGAGCAATCGTCTGCCCGGCATGACGGTATTAAAACATATTTTTCAATATGCGGGATCGTATAACCGACTGCCGTCAGCGGGCATGAATCATGTGATGACTTATTATCAACCTAATAATGACATCATCGAACGGATTTTCGGAAAATTTACCCGGCACTTAAATGACAGCAAGAAAAGCTCCGTGGATGTATTTTCATATATGCTGTTTCACAAAGAAAATCCTGCTAGGAAACTTCCAGATGATTGGGTTTTAAGAGAAATCACTCTCCGAGATCTATCGAAGCTGAAAGATTTTTATGAGTCGACTTCCGGCGGTCTACTATTGAGCGCCATCGGACTTGATGTTCCATCCGAATCGTTTAAAAAATCATTTGCCGACGCCGGCTTCATAAGAGAATACCGGACATACTGTCTTTGCTACAAGGA
The DNA here is from genome assembly GCA_903904655.1 of uncultured delta proteobacterium. Classification (GTDB taxonomy): domain Bacteria; phylum Desulfobacterota; class Syntrophia; order Syntrophales; family Smithellaceae; genus UBA8904. The sequence goes on from CAIVDK010000356.1 coordinate 4,636, forward strand.
CAAACATATAGCTTTTTTTATCCTGGACCAATCGGACATCAAACTGAACCTCTCCGATTTAATTAACGGCATCAAAATTATTATCACAGAACCGGACATATTGTCATGGGCCATGCTCGCTGCGGTCGTTAATTGCCTGGGCGGGTATTACCCGGAAACCAGTATCCCATTACTTATTTTTCCTTCCTATTTTTTGACTTTGCAAAACATAACGGTGGAAAAGCAATATGCTCTCTGGATTCTGCACGCCAAAGCCTGTGATGATTTACTTGTATACATGAATCGACTGATTAATCTTCAGACAAGAAGGCCATAATGGAAGATAGTCCTCTTTATAACAGCATGATTATTCAAAATTATCTGGAATATTTGAAGAATGATTATCCGGATTTGAATATAGAGGACTTACTCAAAAACGCCGATATTACCTTTCAGGAAATTGAAGACCGCGGACACTGGTTGACGCAGACGCAGGTCAATCGCTTTCAACAATGTGTCGATAAAGCAACGGGGCAGCCTCATGTGGCTAGAGATGCGGGCAGATATGTGGCCTCGCCGAAGTCGTCAAGCATCTTTCGTCAGATTATTTCAAGTTTTTTATCGCCGGCGATCGCTTACTGGGCGGCGGAAAAAATGGCGTTGTCGCTCAGTCGCCACCTGTCATTACAAAGCAAATCATTGGCTCACAATAAAATTGAAATTGTCGCAAAGGTAAAACCCGATGTAAAAGAAGAGCTTTTCCAATGTGAAAATCGCATTGGAATTTTTGAAGCGATCGCAAAATTTTACACAGACAAATATGCTCACGTCGAACACCCCGAATGCATTCATCGAGGTGACAGCTATTGCCGCTACATCATCTCATGGCAGCTATCGCGATCTTTAAAATGGGAAAAAGCCAGTTTTTACGTTGCTATCTCAAGTTTGATTATTGTTTTCCCCTTCCTGTTTTTTCTAAATTTTAAAGATTGGTTAATCTTCTTATTTTCGGCCGCCTTACTATCAATCGGCACACTACTGTTCAGTTCTTTAGTCCGGAACAAAGAATTGGCCACAAATTTGAGTGACCAGGGACAAGCTGCCGACGAAGTTGTCAAACAAGTTAATCTTCGCTACAATGAAATTCTACTCATTAGCGAAATTGGTGAAGCCGCTTCCAGCATTCTCGACCCTGGCAAGTTATTAATTCATATCGTTAATGCCCTGCAGAAACGCATACCTTTCAATCGTGGTGTCGTGATGCTTGCCAACCAAGAAAGAACCCACCTGGATTACATTACCGGTTACGGTTATACATCTCAGGAAGAAGCGCTGCTGAAAAGAACCAAGTTCAACCTCACCAATCCGAACTCCAAAGGCGTGTTTTATCGTGCGTATAAGGACCAAAAACCTTTCCTGATCAACAGTGTTAACGATGTTGAGAAAGATCTCTCGCAAAAGAGCTCCGGCGTTGCCAAAGAATTCAGTATTAATGCCTTTATTTGTGTTCCTATCGTTTACAAAGGAAAGTCGGAAGGCATTCTCGCCGTGGATAATACCATAGAAAAAAGTACGCCGACACAAAGCGACTTAAGTTTAATGATGGGTATTGCCCATGAGATTGGCATCAGCTTGAATAATGCATTCTCCCATAAGAAACTTCAAGAAAGTGAAGAACGTTTTCGCAATCTGAGCGACAGCTCTCCTGATATCATCTATCAACTGGATCATGACGGACGGATTAAATATATAAATCCCGCCTGGGACGAGATCTTGGGGCAGGACAAGAATGACCTCGAGGGTAAACATATTTCCGATTTTATACGCCAGGAAGACCATCTTGCGCTTACCGAAACATTGCAAAGCATTCTTACCGATAAATTGAGAGTCAGAGATAAATATTTTACCATTTTCAACTCAAAAGGCTTGCCACATTACATCACCCTGACCGGCGCGCCTGATTATGATGCAGAAGGCAATGTCATCGGAATCGTCGGAACGATTAAAGACATCTCTAAATTACGTAGTATGGAAACACAGCTTCTGCAGGCCTCCAAGATGGAAGCCGTGGGTACTTTAACCAGCGGCATCGCTCATGATTTTAACAATATCATTCAGGCGATTATGGGTTACAACCAATTAATGATTTCCGGCAGACTCGGCAACGAAACGGATATGCCTTACCTCACCAGCATCGGAGAACTTCTCACGCGGTCCAGCGAACTTGTCCGGCAACTGCTTCTTTTCAGCAGAAAGGTCGAACCCATCGCTAAAGTGATCAACATCAATGAAGAGATCAAAAGTATCCACAGCCTGCTCGATAAATCGATTTCCAAAATGATCGAGATTAAAACCGATCTTAGCGAAGACATTTCCCTGATTAACGCAGATGCAAATCAGATCGGACAGATCATCATGAATCTGGTCATCAATGCCCGCGATGCAATGGGTGACAGCGGTATCATTACGATCAAGACCGCAAATCTGGTTTTACATGAAAAAACATGATTGATGGCTTTCACATCGATCCCGGCACTTATGTTCAATTGTCTATTGCGGACACGGGCTGCGGGATGGATCCGGAAATGACCAAACGCATTTTTGAACCTTTTTTTACCACCAAGAAACCGGGCAAAGGCACCGGCCTGGGGCTGGCGGTCGTTTACGGCATTATAAAAAACCACGACGGTTATATTTACTGTGAAAGCGAACCGAATAAAGGCACAATCTTTTCCGTTATTCTTCCCGCTTCAGCGGTGGGAAGGGAACCGCAGAAGGTTCAAGAAAAGCCAAAGCAAAACGCTTACGGCACGGAAAAAATACTTTTGGCTGATGATGAAGAAAGCATCCTGGAGACGGTTAAAGACACTTTAAAGTTATTTGGCTACCAGGTTGTAACGGCGGAAAACGGCGAGGAGGCGCTGGAGACTTATCGCCACAAGAAAGATGAAATCGATCTGGTGATTCTTGACCTGATCATGCCGGGCGGCGGCGGTAAAAAATGTTTGCACGGTTTGCTGGAAATCAATCACAACGTTAAAGTATTGATGACCAGTGGCTATTCCAGTAACCAGCAGATAGCAGAGTTAAAACTCGCCGGCGCAGCCGGATTTATTCATAAGCCATACCGACCCGAAGATTTACTTTTCACGATCCGGGAAATTATGAATACGCGGAATCATGCGGATAACGATCGGATTCCCTTGCATAACAACAATGGCGTGTAGGTAAAACGCCTGCGATCCACGAGGTATTTCTCAAGGTCAACATAAAACTGCCGATAGCCACCTGGATATTCCTCAATCCAGTCTCCTGATTTTTTTGCCGCGATTTCCAGTTTTTTAGTCCAGTTATACTTATCTTTTTCTCTGATTTCGCCAAAAATTAAGTTGTGCGCCATCAGTTCCACGTCAATATTTTGAAACCCGTTGTCATACAGGAAGGAATAAAGCTTACGCCCGACAAAAGTATCAAAGTTATACTGTTCGTCAAGCGTTTTCATGATCTTGTCAAGCACCACCGAAAGGGACGCTGGCATGTCATAGTGCGTAAGACAATTGTAGTCCAGGTCGATCAGACAAAGAGTGCCGCCGGGCTTCAGACAATTTTTGAGATTTCTTACAATATCCAATGCTTCCTTCCGGAAATACTCCAGAACAAACCGAACCCAGATCAGATCGAATTCACCAAGCGCATCCATCGGCTCACACAAGTTCTGAATGCTAAATGTAATTCCTTTTTTACCTCCGTAATGTTCCTGAGCGTATGATATTCTCTGTTCGGAAAAATCAATACCCACAATACTGCCTTGCGGTTGAATCATGTCATAGAGCAGCGATGTGGTTCTTCCCGGTCCACAGCAGCAATCTAAAATTCTCATGCCCGGTTTGACGCCGCACCAGGCGGCCTGCCTGCGTAATGCATCAGCGTCCGTTTTAATATCGAGGCGAATGGCCTCCTCTTCGCTTTCCATGAGATAATCGCTTACTGGATTGAATTTATTCGCTAATGATTTGTTTTGCATGATCCGTCCCTAGAGAAGAATTGAGATATCCATTGCGAATGACTGTTAAAAAATGTTGTCCGCAGGAATCCATTACCACCTTATCTGTATGACGTTTTTAACAGATCTGTAACATTCACGCAAGAAAATTGAATTGCCGGTTCCCAATAGTTAAAGACTCTGTAATGATTTTTGCTTTCATATCAGGGTAACAATCTTTCTCTTCTTCTGACAAATCTGGGATACTTACCAAGTTATGATAAACGCAGCCCAATCGGACGATCCATATCCCCTTTGAATCATCCCATTCTGCGCAGCTCTTAATGCATCCGCCGCACTGCCGCTTTTTCCCAGATTTTTATAAAACATCTCCATCAATGCCGCTTTCGACTTATCCTCAACCTCCCAGAGTTGAGTCATCACCGATGGGCTGACGGCATAAAGCCATGCGCTCGTCAAGGCCGGTACTCCCGTACCCTTTGAAGATAAGCCTCTTACCGCCCGGCATGCGCTCAACACAGCCGTGCGCCCACTCAGTTGCAGGCGGAAAATATCGCGACTGCTCAGACATCCATGACGCGCTTCGGTTGCAGCCGGAGGCAAACAGGAATCAAGCGGCGTCTCGTCCGTTAAATAGCAATTCAGGACAAAGTGAATAATATCATAGCCGCCGGTTAACTTTTGCAAATAATCACTGGATGAAGCGTCTTGGGCAACATAATCAGCCTGCGGAAATATTTTTTTCAGCATCTTGATTTCCTCTCCGGCGCGCGCGACAGTTGGTTGTTTTCCAACACACGGAGAGTCGACCAGGATGATCGCCTTCTTCGCACCCGGCATTGGCTTCTTCGCCGGCAAATGTTTCAGCAGGCCGACATGGGGCAGATGAAACATCGTAAAACCTTCCACCAGATAAGACCGCGCATAACGCATCGAGGCAAAAGGCAGGTTGTAAAGCGCTCCATGGGGCACAAAACCCAGCCGGTCCCCGTAAACAAATGGAATAACAGGTTTTAAAAATGTGTCGTAAAGCTTTTCAGCCAGAGCATTGGTTTGACTTCTATCCTTCGACATCATCGCACTGCCATGGGTGTGTACCAGCCGGTCAACGTCGTTGCGGGACATCCTGATTTTTTCCTGATGGAATCCATTTTTACTGATCACCCAAATATATAAATATTGTTCTCCGACATAATAGGTAAAAAGAGTTGTATTATGATCCAGCAGTCGCTGAATATCGCCCATCTCCGGAGAGACAACACCAACGAGTGAATATAGAGCTTCGTCCTGCTCTTTAATCCAGGAAAGCTTTTCAACATAGGCTCTGCGAGATTTATCTATTTTATCAACTGTCTCCATAAAAGCAGCAGCACCGCCGACCGGTGATAAAAGCCTTTTGTAATGCCGGGCCAACTGTTGACGATAAACGTGCATTTGCTTTAAACCTTCCAATACAACGGGTGTTTTCCCGATAACGTCTCCCGACAGCCGTTCGGCCATCATGGCCGCTTTTGATCGTTCGGCCGTTTTGAAAGCCACTCTTTCATCATTCTTTCCGACGTGCAGTTCTAGAAGCGCTTCGTAAATCGTTTGACGTTTGAAAGATCCGATTCCCCTGAAGTCCGCATGACATAAAAGCCATGGGCTATGATCTTCCATCAGCGTCAGTGCCGTGTTCATGGCATTCATCGTCGGGTCAATGTCGTCCATTCCTTGATAATGATGAGCAAGAATCATGTTCGCCCAGATCGAATAAAAAACCAGCTGATATCGATCGGCGATTGTGGCAAGGGCTTGACCCGCTTTGATTCCTTCGGATCTGTTTTTATCGAGGAGATAAACCTGATTGAGGAAAAAAATACCGTCGGCTTCGCCCAAGTGATAATCGGTTTTCTGAGCTATGCTGACAGCCGTTTCAATATTTTTAAGGGCTTCCGGCACATTTCCCGCGATTCCGTAAGCTAATCCCAGCAAATTGTGCACATCACATGCCATAGACGACGGGATGATCTCCGGAAAATAGCGACGGACTTTTGTATTCAGAATATTCTTATTCAAAGCGGAAGCCTGCTCCAGATGAAATAGACATTCGGAAATATTCCGGCGGACATTTTGATAAAAGTCCGCATCGAAATCCGACAAACCTAATCGGCCGGATACGGCCGGAAAGTAATCCGCCATGATCAGTGTCATGCCATATCCCAGCTCGGTATCGCGCCTGAGCGCCAGCAAGTCCGGATTGTTGGAATCGTTTGGATTGGCTGCCAGGGCTTGACCGAAATATTTACGCGCCTTGGAATAATCGCCATTTTTCAAATGATAATTGCCGTAATTATAGAAGATAAATGCACTGAAGGGAACCGGAACCTTGGACCATTTTTTTTCCTGCTCTTCCACAGCGCGGTAAGCCGTTTGAATGTTGCCCAAGCGGATCAGCACAGATATTTTTCGGCTGAAAGCAGTCCCTTCTCCAGGGGCATTGTTCCGTTTACGAAATTCATCAATCGCGCGGTTGAAAAAATGAATCGACCGTTCCTGATCGCCGGCTGACTCAAAATGGGTTGCCACACGGATGAAAATATAAGGCACAGCCCAGTCCAGCATGAGGCTTGCGCTTTTGATCGCATTGACTTCACGGGTTGGAATATCCGCGTCATAAGGACCATTGAGTTCAACCGGAACTAAAAAACCAGGAGGCGTCGGCATGGTTTCCATCATGTTGGCGCAACCCCAAAAACCCATCAGGAATACCATCAAGAGAAACCATTGCATCCGGCAAATAAAAGAATGACGCATGATCAAGTCCGCATTTATTCTGAAGTGGTAAAAACAGGTCTGCTCTTCGCCAGGGTCTGCCACGCCATGCTATTTCAGGAAGCCCTGAATGATCCGGTTCACCGCCTGGTCATACGTCAATCCCAAGCTCATCAGTTTGGTCAGTTGATCACTCGCAATTTTCCCGATCGAGGCTTCATGAGTCAATTCTGCGTCGGGATGACCGGCTTTGAGTGACGGCATGGTTTCATTGGTTCCGTTATCCATAATAATCGCATCGCATTCAATATGACCGAAACATTTGTTCTGCGCATCCATTGTCGCGTAGAATGTCTGCTTGGAATTACCCTTCATCACCGACCGCGATATCATGTTGGCACGGCTTCCCGCGCCTTTTAAAACAATATTGTTTGTTGATACGGCTGTCTGCTCCCCATCCGTTAGAACTCTTTCCGTAATCAGCAAAAGACTGTCCGGTCCCAACACCGCTTCATTGAGCCGGTTGGCTTCATCCACGCCGCTGATCTGGGTCAACTCCATCTCGGCGCGCGCGCCTTCAGCCAGGAATACTTTGGTGGTCGGATTGAGCGTCCTTCGGCCCTTACCATCGCCTGAGGCATAGTGTTTTTCAACATAGGTAACCTTTGCCCTTTTGCCGACATGGAAATCATGGATACCTGCATGTCCTTCCGGCTCGGACGAACCGCAGTGAATGCCGCAGCCCGCGACAATCGTCACCTCGGCGTCATCCCCAATGATAAAGGAATTATAGACAACATCATAAAGACCGGCCTGACTCAAAATAACAGGAATATGAACCGATTCGTTTTTCGTCCCCGGTTTGATCGTTACAACAATACCGGTTCCTTCAGCGTTACTTTCAATATGGATATTGGCCGATACCTGCCGGCTCAGGAGCTTGCCATTTTTTCGTATATTGTAGGCGCCTTTGGGCAGGCTTTCCAGATCAGCGACCGTTTTTAATAATGATTTATCTATAGCATCCAGCATCACGATCTCCTTCACAGCTGTCCCGATAAGTGCACACACTCAAATCATCCAGAAGCGGCAGAGCGCCTTCCAGGTTTCCGCTATAGACAATCTTGCCTGAATTAATGATAATCACAACATCCGCCGCCTCCAGAAAGGCTCTATTATGACTGACGACGATTGTGGTTGTGTGATTTTCGGCCAGCTCTTTTTTCAGAAGACTCACCATCGGACCAATTGTCCATAAATCGATCCCCGTATCCGGTTCATCATATATCGCCAGCTTGGGATTGGCGGCAATGGTTATTGCCAGCTCGATTTTCTTGATTTCACCACCGGAAAGTCTGGCATCCACCTCTTTGTCCAGAAAGGACAAAGGACAAATGCCCACTCTTCCAAGAATCTCCAGAAGTTTATTTTCATCCTCAATACCGGTGGCAACGGTCAGCAGATCGCGGAAGGTGATACCCTTGAAGCGCGCAGGTTGTTGAAAGCTGTAGGCGATACCTGCTTTTGCCCGCTCAGTGATCGTCCAGGCGGAAATATCCTGTCCATTGAAAATGATCGCGCCCTGCGATACCGGATTAACACCCATGATCAATTTAGCCAGCGTGGTCTTGCCACTGCCGTTAGGCCCGGTGATCCCGTAAAATTTGCCATCTTCGAAAGTGAAATTGATCCCGTCGATGATGTTGCGCAAGCCACCGCTGTTTTCTTCACTCTCCTGTACGGTGAAATATACATTCTTTAATTCCAGCATGAGTTGGATCTGCCTTTTCCCTTTAAATTTTACATGTCCGCTATATGCTTGTTTTTTTCTTCTGTCAATGGGGCAAAGATTTAAGTAATTAAGTTTTAAGTAATTAAGATTTAAGTAATTAAGAGAAGTTAGTGTAAAATTAGAAATTTTTTACTTAAGTCTTAAATCTTAAACCTTAAATCTTAAAACTTAAAACTTAAACCTTAAATCTTAAATCTTAAATCTTAAATCTTAAAACTTTCTTTTACTCTTCCCCCGGCCTTTTGGGATAGCCGGTGATGTCGCGGATTTCCTCATAGAGGGGTTTTAACCTCTTATACATTTGTTTGTAAACACGTTTATAGAGCTGATCGTATGTTTTGTGCGTATTCAGATCCGGTTCGAAATACTGTCCGATGTGTGTCATCTCGGCAACAGCTTTCTTGAAGTTCTGATGCAGTTTCAGGCCGACCGCCGCGTCGATGGCCGCACCCAGTCCCGATGTTTCATAAATATGTGAGCGTGCTGTCGGCATGCCGAAAATATCAGCGGTGAGCTGCATGGCCGCGTCGCTTTGCGAGCCGCCGCCGGAGACACGCAGTTCAGTAATATCCACGCCGCTGCGCTTTTCCTGACGCTCCTTACCCTCTCTGAGCGCGTATGCCAGACCCTCCAGCATAGCGCGATAAAGGTGCGCCCTGTTATGCACATCGCCAAAGCCGATCACGGCGCCCTTGGCCTCCGGCCCCGGCACTTTAATGCCCGGCGACCAGTAGGGCTGGAGAATCAGCCCCATGGAACCCGGCGGCACTTGATGTAAGAGATCTTCAATAAGCGTTTCGACTTCAACACCCCGTTCCTCGGCGATCTGCTGCTCCAACTGCGCAAACTGCTCCGTAAACCAACTGACCATCCAGTAGCCCCGGTAAATCATTATTTCCAGACTGTAGGCATCCGGCACTGCCGAGGGATAAGGGGGAATCAGTGGAATGGCTTCAATATATTTATAGTGCGTCGTATTGATTGTGGCAGTTGTGCCGTAACTCAGGCAGCCGATATGCGGTTCAAGACATCCGGCACCGATCACTTCACAGGCCTTATCCGCGGCGGCAGCAATCACTGGCAATCCTTCCGGTATTCCCGTATCCGCAGCTGCCTGACGGGTAATTTCTCCCAGCACACCCGAAGGCTCAATTAAATCCGGCAGCATGTGAGGCTCAACCTGCGTAACCTCCCATTTCCAGTTCCACGAAGATGCCCAGGCCTTCTTTTTATAATCGAAGGGTACATAGCCGACCTGACATCCGACGGAATCAACAAACCGGCCGGTCAAACAATAGGTCAGATAGCCGGAAAGAAATAAAAACTTATGCGTCTTTTCCCAGATTTCCGGCTGATAACGTTTAATCCAATTGCTCTCCGCTTCCGCCTGCAGGTAAGCCACGGTTTCGCTCATGCCCGAGAGTTTAAAAGCCATCCCCCACAATCCGCCTATCGGCTTCAAGCCGCTGGTGCGTCTCTGATCCAGCCAGACCATCGCCCGCCGCAACGGCTTGCCGTTTTTATCGAGATTGATCAGGGTGGAACGTTGTGTTGTCAGCGTGACGCCCGCAATCGCTTCCTTCGGCAAGGTTGTTTCATGCCAAAGCATTTGACAGGCCTGACAAAGCGATTTCCAGTAATAGTCGACATCCTGTTCCGCCCAACCCGGTTCACGTGAAATATAAGGTTGCATCGGAACCCTTTTTTTAAAAAGCAGGTTACCCTTTAAATCGAAAATAAGTGCCCGGACAGACTGTGTGCCGTTGTCGATACTGAGAATTAAGTCTCTGGTCATGAATCACCTCTATCGTGCGAAACGCAAATGCAAGATTCTCTCATCATAAGAAAACGTCGTCATTTCGACGTGAATAAAAGTTGGATATTCATAGCACTGAATGCTTTTTTTTAAAACATGGTTTATTTTTCACATTAGTGAATACAAGGGATAGGTATTTGCCGGACAAGAGCGAAAGGAATGTCGTTGAAACTTAAAGAGCAGGACAACGCAAGTTGCCTGCTCTTTAAATGATCATTGTTCATGGCTGTTACTTTTTAGCTGCTGCCTTCTTGACAACTTTTTTGGCGACGACTTTCTTCACAACCTTCTTCGCTGCTGCCTTCTTGACAACTTTCTTGGCTACGACTTTCTTCACAACTTTCTTGGCTACCACTTTTTTTGCGGCGGGCTTTGCAGCCTTCTTTACTACTTTCTTTGCTGTTGCTGTCATTGGGTTTAGCCTCCTTTTATTGAGTTTACTTCTTGGTTACATAATTAGTAACCTTTCATATGTTGCTTAATTTTACTTTATTTTTTCCCTCCGGTCAACAAAAACTACCAAAAATTATTATATTTTTTTATTTTTTAATCCCGGCAAGATAAATTATTCTGATCAATGAAACCCAAATCGAAAATTTGCAGTCAAAGATTTGCGTGTAGATCATTTTACGATCATTATGAAATCCAGTGATGGCAAGTGTTTCCGGCCTTCGCCATCATTCTGCAAATATAAGTTCTTCGAACGGATAGCCTAAAGACAATCTCAAACAGTGACGGAAGGATTGATATCGCATCCACCGTTCATCAGTGCTGCGGCATGACGATCACAGATAATTTTTTGCACCGACATAATGTTTGGCGAAGTATTCATCGGATAAAGAGTTGATACGGATCATTTTGCCGCGAGACGGCGCATGAATAAACCGACCATCGCCGATATAGATGCCCACGTGCGAAACTTTCCCGCGACCTTTCATCAAAAAAAATACCAGATCGCCTTTTTGTAAATCGTTTTTGTCAATCGCATCGCCTGCGTCATACTGTGTTCTTGAATGCCGCGGCAGATCCAGACCATTTAACTGATAAACTGTCATCGTGAGACCGCTGCAATCAAATCCCGTCTCGGCGGACGATCCGCCCCACAGATAAGGTACCCCGATAAAGTCCCGGGCGCTTTTCACCAGCGACTCTCTTAAATAATCCGTACCATATTGCTTTCGCTTTACCGCCGCGGAATCTTCCGGCAGCACGATATAGAATTCATCAATCACGCCCGCACTTTGCAGTGATTGTGCGCGCAGACGTGCCTGATCTTTTGATGAGAAGTTGCCGAAACGAACTTTAAACAAACCATCGGCTGCTTTGAAATAAGTAGCGTCCAGGCCCTGGCCTTTGAGCTTTTCCGTCAGACGCACCGCGTTTTCCGCCTGCGCGAATGCTCCCGCCTGAATCGTGGTTCCCATAATCGCCAGCGGTCTCTTTTGCAGCCGGGGTGGCACAGCGTCAACTTTCTCTCCACGACTCGCGCAGGCCTGCAGCAACATTACAAGAATCAGAAACAACGCAATACTCAGGCTAGTTTTTTTTATTTTTTCCACGCTGTTTTTATCCTGCATACAGCCTTATCATAATTTCCAGCGGGTTTGCACAAAGGCCGCCGCTTCTTCACTATTGTGTATTCTGTTTTCCAGTTGCTCTTCTTCCAGCGTCCGCAAGACTTCCCCGATAAGCTTCCCGGGTGTATATCCCATCGCCATTAAGTCATGGCCGGTCAAGAGACGCGGCGGATGCAGCGCTTCATGTTCCAGATTCTGCAGCTGCTGGCGGCAGAAATCGTAATGGTCCAGCATTCCGTGACTGGCCAGGCAATCCAGGCGATGCAACTGCAGATGCAGATGAAAATTCGGCATCCGCAAAAATCGCTTTAACCGGGCGGGCCGCATTTTCTGCACGTTCATAAAAGCCATGTGATGATGGATCAGGCTCAGCACTGTATCTTTTTGCGCGCGTGAGAATCTCAACCGCTGGAGAACACCTTCAGCTATAGCCTCCCCCCATTTCACATGTCCGTAAAAATGGACGCCGTCATCATCCTCCGTGCGCGACACGGGCTTGCCGACATCGTGTAAAAGCGCTCCCCAGGCCAGCGCCGGATCAATATCCGGACTGGCTTCATCCGCCAAGATTTCCAGCATGATGATCGTATGCCGCCAGACATCACCTTCCGGATGAAAACGAGGCGGCTGCGACACACCGCGCATCTCATCCACTTCTGGTAGTATCTGCTGCAAGAGTCCTGTATCGGCCATTAATTCAAAACCAAGGCGGGCACCGCCACGGGTTAGTATTTTGCGAAGCTCTTCGGCAATTCGTTCGGCGCTAATTCCCTTAATGTTTGCAGCATTGGCTTGAATGGCGCTTTGCGTTGCCGGATCCATTGCATAATCCAGATTGGCGGCAAAGCGAATGGCCCGCAGCATCCTTAGATAATCTTCATTAAAACGAATGGATGGGTCGCCGATGGTTCGGAGAACTTTCCGGTCAATATCCGCAAGGCCGTCCACATAATCGATGATTTGATGGGTTTCGGGATCCATCAACAAACCGTTGATGGTAAAATCACGCCGGAAGACATCTTCCCTGACCGATGAAAAATGAACACACGTAGGTCTTCTGCCGTCTTCATAGATATCGTCACTGCGAAAAGTTGCGACCTCATAGGGATGACCATCCGCAATCACCATGATCACGCCGAATTTCGCACCGACAGTCAGCGTCCTCTCAAATAGTGCCGTGACCTGATCAGGTAGAGCGGACGTTGCGATATCATAATCGCCGGGCGTAACACCGCGCACAAAATCACGCACACAGCCACCGACAAAATAGGCTTCAAACCCTGCTTGCTTGAGACGGCGTACTATAGACATAGCGGTGCTTCGTCCGGTCTCGCTGTTTTTTGCTCCCGATGGGGTCAATACCTACTCCTCGTGTCGCTTCTTTTATCGCTTTCCCAATTTGATCGCACAGAATTCACCGCACATCGTGCAGCCTTCATCCTGGGCGCTCTTGCTTTTTTCCAGAAGAGCAACCGTTCTTTCCGGGTCAATGGATAAATCCACCTGCCCCTGCCAGTCAAAGTTTTTCCGGTATTGAGACATTTTTCGGTCCCGCTCCCTGGCTCCGTGCACACCTTTGGCGATGTCCGCAATGTGAGCGGCAATCCGCGCGGCAATGACGCCGTCGCGTACATCGGCCAACGTTGGCAGACGCAAATGTTCAGCCGGGGTGACGTAACAAAGGAAATCAGCCCCGGCGGCTCCGGCAATCGCGCCGCCAATCGCGGAGGTAATATGGTCGTAACCGGGCGCTATGTCCGTCGGCAGCGGTCCCAAAACATAAAACGGAGCACCCTGGCATATTTTCTTCTGGAGCTTGATATTGGCTTCCACTTCGGTAATCGGCACATGGCCGGGCCCTTCAATCATGACCTGGACTCCCGCATCGCGAGCGCGGCAGGCCAGCTGCCCCAAAATGATCAACTCCTGTAACTGCCCCCGGTCGGTTGCGTCGTCAATGGCGCCGGGACGCAAACCGTCACCCAGAGACAAAACCATGTCGTAGCGGTGAGCAATTTCCAGAAGGCGGTCATACTCCTCATAAAGTGGATTTTCCCGATCATTGCAGTGCATCCAGTTGGCCGTCATAGAGCCGCCCCGGCTGACAATACCCAAAACTCTTCCTTGATTCTCCACTGTGGCCACACTCAGGCGATTGACACCACAGTGCACCGTGATGAAATCGACGCCATCCCGGCCGTTTTCTTCGATTACGGCAAACATATCCTCCGATGTCATTTCCGCAATCGCTTTTTTCTCGCCCAGAATCTTTACCGCTGCTTGATAAATCGGCACCGTTCCGATAGCCACGGTGGCTTTCTCCATGACCGCCTTGCGGATTTGAGCCAGATCGCCGCCGGTGGAAAGATCCATCACCGCATCGGCGCCCGCGTCTGTGGCGATTTTTAATTTTTCCAATTCCAAAGCCAAATTATTATTGTCTCTGGATGTGCCAATATTGGCGTTGACTTTCGTACGCAATCCAAGGCCTATGGCGAGCGGCTTGATTGTCTGATGGTTCACATTACGGCAAATCACGATAGTTCCATCGACCATGCCCTGCTTGATAAATTCCGCCTCAACACCTTCTTGTACCGCGCAGATTTTCATCTCTTCCGAAATGATCCCTTTGCGGGCTTTTTCTAACTGTGTCATTATTGCCTCCAAACTTTTTTAATATCATTTACCTAAAATGTTCACCGGCCCATGACCTTTTCCCAGGGACAGTGAATTTTTAATTGCTTTAGTTACCATCCTTTTCGCCTGCTCGACAGCCGGATGCATACTTTTTCCTTGCGCAAGATTTGCTGCCAGCGCCGAAGCAAATGTGCAGCCGGTGCCATGTGTGTCTTTTGTTTTGATCCAATCTTCTGAAAACTCGTAATACTGATTCCCGTCATAGAGGATATCAATGCTGCCGTAATTCCTTTTCCCGGGCAAATGCCCTCCCTTAATAACAACATTTTCTACTCCCAGATCGACAATGGCGGCACAAGCTTTTTTCATCGCCGCAACCGACCGGATTTTCATCTGAGCCAGAGATTCCGCTTCCGGAATATTCGGTGTGAGAACCCTGGTCAACGGCAGAAGCCTTTTGACCAGCGCCTGTCGGGCCTGCTCCTGCATCATCGTCCGGCCTCCCTTGGCAATCATCACCGGATCGACAACGACATTTTTTATTCTGTATTGTTCAATCTTCCTGACCACTGTATTGACCGCACCCGCCGTCAGCATCATGCCGGTTTTTAAAGCATCCGCGCCAATATCGCTCAAGACGGCATCCAGTTGCGCTGCAATGAATCTTTGCGGCACAGGGAAAATATCCTGAACCCCACGGGTATTCTGAGCCGTGAGCGCTGTAATCACCGTCAGGCCATAGCAGCCACAGGCGTGAACGGCTTTCAGGTCCGCCTGAATGCCTGCCCCGCCGCCGGAGTCGGAACCACCAACACATAAGACTTTGAACAGCCTATTCACTCAGTTCGCCTCCGGAAAAACATCTTTTTGCCAGTACCGGATCACCAGCAGATTGCCCGACTGGATACGGATGACGGCTGGATTACCGGAAATAATATTACTGACACCCCGCGATTCAGACATCATCAACGCCTCGTCGCTGAGGGGATAGAGAAATCCCCGAAGGGTAACGCCCTCGACTCTGGGACAAAGCGCGATAAGAGAGACCAGACAACCGGCGGCGTCTGTAAATTGGACTTCGCCATCCGGCACAAAAGCTTCGCAGTATTCATCCATCAGGCCGGTTTTAATTCCCGCTTCCCTGCCTTTAATCAGCAAAAATAGATTGGCCAGCGCGTGATCCATTCTTCCGCCTTGCGCGCCCCAGATCTCAATGGTTTCCGGATGTTGCGATAGCGCGTAATCCAGAGCCAGAGCCGTATCGGTAAAATCCTTCTTGGCCGGATGCTTAATGATCTTTACTCCCGAACGTTCGTAATGCGCCAGTTGCGACGGCAAAATGGAGTCCATGTCACCCACCAGCACATCCGGCGTCAGCGAGGCTGCTGCCAGGTGGCGCGTACCGCCGTCACAGCCGATCAACACGCGGTTGCCCGTTTGATCCATTCTCTTTCGAAAAAAATCCGGATTCCCCAGGCGACCGCCACTGACAATGATAATGTTTTGATGCATAATAAACCCCAAGCCACGGACATTCTGCCCTCCGCTTTGCGGGATTGCTTCGTTTCACTAATAAATAAGCCATACCCTTGCACCGGAAAAGGATATGGCTTAGATTGGTTTAGAATGATCGCCACTCCCTACGCCGGCATTACCCGGGTCAGGTTCAAAGGGTATAATCTCAGCCGTCCATTCCACGGATTGAACGGCACCCCGCGAATAAAAATTAATACATTAACTTTTAAAAAGCAATCTCAATCTCACAACCGTTCGGATCTCCGGAAATCCGGCATATGCCGTTACCCGGTTGCTGAATAACTTTAAATTTTCCTGCTTCATTGCAGAAGATTTATTTCATCTCGGCCAATTTTCGTTGCAACTGGCGAAGTGTAATGCCAAGGATCCGGGCGGTCTCGCGGCGGTTGCCGCCGGTGGAATTTAAAACAAACATCATGTGGGCCGTATCATTTTCTTTGAGTGTGCAAAGACTGCGGCAAGATAAGGAAGGCGGAGCCTCGGGCGCTCCATTCCCACCCAAATGCGCAGGCAGGATCACCGGCCCGCAGGCCAGCAAAACGGCATTCTCGACTATCTGTGACAATTCACGGATGTTTCCGGGATAATCTTTATGCGTAAGCATTTGCATGGCTTCGGGGCTGATGCCATCAATGCTTTTTTTATGACGCAGACAAGCCTTCTGCAAAAAGTGGGCGGCCAGAAGCGCGATATCCTCTCTTCTCTCTCTGAGCGGCGGCAGGCAGACATAAGCGGACTTGAGCCGGTACATCAGATCGATCCGAAATTTTCCTTCCTGACAGGCCGCTTCCAGATTGGTATTGGTCGCTGAAATAAGCCGAATATCCACACGTACGGGACTTTTCGCGCCGAGTGGCGTGAAGGTCTTGTCTTCCAGAACGCGCAGGAGCTTGGATTGTAATCCAATCGGCAGTTCGCCGATTTCATCCAGAAAAAGTGTGCCACTGTCCGCCTGTTCAAAAAATCCCGCGTGAGCGCTCTCGGCACCGGTGAACGCCCCTCTGGCGTGCCCGAAAAACTGGCTTTCAAACATCGTCGCAGGTATGGCGGATACATTGACGGCCACAAAAGGGCCGGCAGGTCCCGGTCCCGCCCGGTGAATGCCCCGCGCCATCAATTCCTTTCCTGTTCCCGATTCGCCGGTGATCAAAATCGGATTGCCGCTGCGCGCCATCACCTGAGCGTAGGATATCAGAGCCTTCACTTGTTTATCCTGCGTAATCGTGTCGGCAAACGCCGTCGGAATGTCAACCGACTCACGACTGGCGTTGATGGAAAGACCGGCCAGCAGCCCTTTTCTTTCATAGGCTCTTTCGATGGATAAGAAAAGCAATTCATTGTCCACGGGTTTGACCAGATAATCATAAGCACCCTGGCGCATGGCCCTCACGGTAGTCTGAATATCATCAACGGCGGTCAGAATGATAAATTCCGTCCCCGGACAAAAAGGCTTGGTGGCTTCGAGCACCTGCATCCCGTCAATATCAGGCATCAGCAGATCCAGAAGAACAATGTCAAAGTTTTCCTGTCGAATCCTCTTAATCGCTTCCCTGCCGTTATCGCAGGCCTCGGCGTTCTTAATGCCGCGCCACTTGAGAATTCTCTTTACCGAGGAAAGAGACACCTCTTCATCATCGACAATCAATATTTTCATAGCTGTTGTCTCCCCAAGTCATGGATGATCTTTTGAAGCTGATCAATGCTAAACGGTTTGTGCAGCGTGTGGTCAGGCACCATCTTGATCTGAGCAGGCGGCTTGAGCGCCTTGCGGTCGGTCGTGTACAGGATGACCGGAAGGAGCGGAAATTTCGCGCGGATTTTTTCCAAAAGATACCAGCCGTCAAACCCCTTGAGGCGTATTTCCGATACGACGATATCCACCTCCGGATTCTCCGCCAGGAAATTGAGAATGTCCTCTGGTTTGTCCTCGACTTCCGAACGCCAGATCACGGCATCCACGAAATTGGCCTTGAGCTCTTTGAGATATTTAACATTGTGATCCACGCATAAAATAGCCGGATAAAAACTGATATCGGTCTCGCCGTCCACGGGGAGATAAATGGAAAAACGGCTGCCCTTGCCCGGACGCGATAAAACGCTGATCAGCCCATGGTGTTCCTTGATCAGACCATAGGAAATGGAAAGCCCCAGCCCTGTGCCTTCACGCTCCCGTCTGGTTGTAAAAAAGGGGTCGAAAATCTGCTTCATAATTTTGCGTTCAATCCCCTTCCCGTTGTCTTCAATATCCACCACAACGGCTTTTAAACGTTCTATGTAACGGCAGCAGATCCGAATCAGGCCTTTTTGCCCAGCCGGAATCGCCTGATGGGCGTTAATCAGCAGATTGGCAATGACCTGCTCGATTTTCTGAAAATGCCCGGAGATGGGAGGAATGTTTTCGGAAATTTCCTGATCGATTTTGGATACGGTTCTTCTGACCTGCGCACCCACAATCATCAGAGCGCCCGCGATCACATCCGGCACGGCGACCAGTTTCTTCTGCGCGGTCTCATCGGAGCGCGAAAATTCCTTCAAGCTGGTGATGACCCGGCTGATCCGGTTGGCTCCGATTTTAAACGCCTGGATAATCTCCTGCATGTTATGGCAGACTTCTTCATAGGACAAGCCGCGTTTTTCCCAATCGGGATGATGGGCGCTCGAGCGGGAGAGAATGGTCTCTACCGTGTTCCAGATTTCTTCCAGAATCGGAACATTATAGGCAATAAAGCTGACGGGGTTATTGATTTCGTGCGCAACGCCGGCCACCACCTCGCCCAGTGCAGTCAGCTTGTGCGTTTGAATCATCTGCTGGAGCCGCAGCTCTCCTTCTTGACGGATTCTCTTGTCCTCCGTCACATCCTGCCAGGCGCCGACAATATAACTGGTGGAACCGGCCGGATGCTGAACAATCCGCCAGTAATCGGAAAACCAGCGGTAGGAATCATCCATTACCCGGAAACGGTAACTATAACGATGAAACCCCTTGGCGCGTTCGTTTTGCAAATCGGCAAGGATGCGTTCCTGATCGTCCGGATGAATGTGCTCTCTCCAGAAGCTCTCGTCATCGACAAAACACGGCGCGGGATAGCCGGTAATCTCCTCAATCGTGTTACTGACAAAAGTCAGCGCGCAATTCCCATCGGCCTTGCGGGTATAGGACACAATCGGCAGGGATTCCAGAAGCAGGGAAAGATGATCGGTGGTCTGTTTGAGGGCTTTTTGTGTCCGGTGACGCTCCATCAGTTCATTGAGCAGCGCCTCGTTGGCCTGGGCCAGTTCCGCCGTTCTGGCCTGTACGCGTTCTTCCAGCTCTTCTTGCGCCTTCAGTAACGCTTCTTTCGCTTTCTTCCGTCGGGTAATATCTTCCAGCGTTTCGATCGCGCCGATCAGTTCACCAGCTGCGTTGCGAACAATGGCTGCCGTAAATCGCAGCCATTTGCCCTGATTGCCCAACTCCGGAAAAAAATCTATGGCTTCATAGGCTTCATCCAGCAGTTTGGACTTGGTATACTTGCCGGCATACCATCTGGAAATATTGTCCTGTTCACGGCTCACCAGAAGATCCGCCATGCAGGGGCGCTTCTTGCTGTAAAATGCCCGCCATTGCTGGGACGTACCGATGACGTCTTCGGCCTTGATTTTGGTGAGTTCCTCGAGGGCTTTATTCCAGTATAGGATGTGGTGATCTTTGCCGATCACAAACGCGGGAATAGGTGAACCGCCAATGACGCTCTTCAGACGCTGCTCGCTTTCTTTCAGCTCCTCTTCCGCGCGTTTTCTTTTGATTTCCGATTGCCGGAGCTCTTTGAGTTGACGTCGTAGTGTCTGAATTTCCTGGATAGGATAGTCGTCACTTTCTGGCCTGCCCGTCATGATTCCGCCCCTTTACCTGAAGTTGAGAGCTAACATGAATCTAATGGTTTTAGATCCCGGTGACACCGCGATGAAGAAACTATTTAAAATACGGAAGAACAATATTTCAACTGATAGCATAGCTAAATAGAACTGTAACCATGCTTTTTATTTAAGGCCTACGCCCTCCGGAGGATTTTGATAGTCTCATCAACATAGGCAGGAGGAAAATGTTCTCCCCGGTATTTCAGCAGGACATCCGCCATGCAGCCCAGGAACGCGGCTGCCACAGCAGGATCAAATTGATTTCCGGCGCCACTTTCTAGAATGCGGAGAACCTTGGGCAAAGGCATGGGGTCGTAACTCATCGTTTCCGTCTCCGTATATTTCGGGTAATCACGGGCCGACGTCAGGGCATCAAAAACATCCGCTACTGCAAGAATTCGGGCGCACAGGGGAATATCCTCCCCCCGGAGTCTGTCGGGATAGCCACTGCCGTCGAAACGTTCATGGTGGTGAGAAGCAATAAATGGTACTTGTGACAATGCTTTGGAGAAATGGAAGTTATCGAGGATTTCTTTTGTTCTTACGGCGTGCAGCTCCATTTCCATCCGTTCCACCGCCGTAAACTGGCCGCTTTTGAGGAGTACGGCGTCTTTAGTGCCGATCTTGCCGATATCATGAAGAAGGCCTGCATATTTGATCAATTCCCTCTCTTCTGGTCCAATGCCCATACTGCGGGCAATCATCAGAGAATATTCCATTACCCGTTCCGAATGTCCGGCGGTCAGATGGTGTCTGGCGTCGACAGTTGCAGAAAGTGTGCGCATTGAACTTTCGAAAGAAAGCTTGAGCTCATCGATCAACTGAGCGTTTTCGATGGCAATCGCCATCTGGGAGGCCAGCGACTTCAACAGGTTCTCATCATCATCGTTAAATACCCCACCACCCTGTTTATTTATTACCTGAATGACGGCGATTCGCCCTCCTGAACGGTTGTTAATCGGCATGCATAAAACGGTCTTTGTGCGAAAATTCTGTTGTAGATCAAACTCACGTTTGAAATAGGGCAGTTCCCAGGCATCTGCGGTGTTGACGGTTTCTCCCGTTTTGGCCACAAACCCGCTGATTCCTTCCCCGATAGGCAGCGAGAAATACTCAATTTTTTCCGCAACGGTGGTCCAGATTTCATTTCGATCCCAGTCGATTAAATACAGGCTTGTTCGTTCGGCATTCATGATTTCGGTGACGCGGCTGATAATCAGGGGAAAGAGGTTTGCAAACTCCACTTCTGCCGTCAGGTCAAGGGCAATCTCCAGAAGATTAGATATTTTTTTATTTGACGCGATTTGCTTCGCCAAGAGCTGACTGTTATCAAAGGCCAGGCGCCGTTCTTTCAGGATACGATACAGCTTGCTATTGAGCTCTGTCGTTGTAAAAGGTTTTTTGATGAAATCATTGGCGCCGGCGGTAATAATTGATTCGTATGTAAAGTCATCATCATAACCTGTAACGACTACGAAAGGAATATCAGATTGAATCTTGCGAACATCGGAAATTAAATGGAGACTCTCCATTGTTTCGATATCGGCAATCACTATATCGAAGTGCTGCTTTTCGATAATACCCATGGCCGCATCTTTGCAATTCACCGCCATGCACTGAAATCCGCAGGAGATCACAAGCTCCGTCATCATCAAACTGGCTTGGGGATCATCATCCACAACAAGAACTGCTTCGTGATTCGTCATGCTGTCCATTGCTATCACCAATTGTTGTCTGAACAAAATATGTAAAAGATTATAAAGGATTGTATGGACCGTGTCAATGCCGGAGACAACATTTGGTCAAGATTTCCTTGACATACAAGACGGCGTTTCTTATACTCCCTTCCAATGAAAGCAAGGTCTTATCAAAAAACTCTATAAAGAAGAAGACGATGATCGACAAGAGCAAGCGGTTTGTCAGGCCTACCTTTCCCCTGGAGAAAGCAGAGACCCTCAACGGCAAACGGATCTATTTCGACAGCATGGCGGAAATGTTGACGGTTCGCGCCCGGGAAATACCGGATGCCGTCCATGTCCTTTACTACGACGAAGTCATTACCTATGCCCAGACCAATGAACGGGCCAACCGGGTTGCCAACTACCTCAAGGAAAAAGGCGTAATCAGGGGAGATGTCGTCTCGGTCATGGTTTTAAACTCCCCCGACATTTATTACACCATGTTCGGTGCGCAGAAACTTGGCGCCATCGCCGGCGGCATCAACTATATGCTGAAAGGTCCCGAGATCGCCTATGTCCTGGAAGATTCAAAGCCCAAGGTGGCCTTTGTGGGCAGCGAATACATGGAAGAATTTGCCAGGGGCTGGAAAGTGTCGCAACACAAGCCGATCGTCATCGAGGTTGTTACCGAAGTACAGCACAGCGTCACGATCGCCGGAGGAACCCTGAAGGAAATCCTGAAACAATATCCTGCGGATGAATGTCTCGTACCGCAGACGCCCGACGATCCCTTCCTGCTCCTCTATTCCTCGGGGACCACCGGCATGCCCAAGGGCATCCTTATCTCTAACCGGAACCAGTTTGCCGTTTGCAAAGACATGACCATGATGGGGATGTGCCAACCGGGGGATGTGATGATGATCGTTCTCCCCATGTTTCATACAAACCCCCTTTGTGTTTTTACCTATCCTTTCAGCTACCAGGGCCTGACCCTCTGTATCCGGAAGTCCTTTTCACCCGCCGACTTCTGGCCATCCCTGACCCGCTACGGCGTGACGATCCTGATGGCCGTGCCGGCCATGTACGCCTATGTCTATAACATCGCCGATCCAAAGACGATTGATTATAGTAAGCTGATCCTGCGCTATGCCTTTGCCGGCTCCGCCCCCATACCTTTGGAACTGGTGAAAGGTTTCAAGGAAAAATTCGGCGTGCGGATTATCGACGGTTACGGTCTGACCGAAGTCACCGGCGTTTCGACCATGAGCTTCAACACGCCGGACAACTGGACATCCATCGGCATGGCCGCACCCAGCCAGGAAGTCGAAATCATGGATGACAACAACAGCATCCTGCCCTATGGTGAACGGGGCGAAATCTGCATCAAGGGCGATGCCGTCATGATGGGCTACCTGAACAAGCCCGAGGCCACGGCCGAAACGATCAGAGACGGTTGGCTCCATACGGGCGACATGGGCCATATGGACGAAATGGGGTATGTCTACATTTCTGGACGTAAAAAGGAAATGATCAACCGGGGCGGAGAAAACATCTATCCCCGGGAGATCGAAATTCCTCTCGAAAAACACCCGAAGATTGCCGAGGTTGCCGTCGTCGGGGCGCCGGACCCGGCGCTGGGCGAGCGCGTGCGGGCCTGTATCGTGCTGCATCAGGGCGAAACGATGACGCCAGATGAGATCAAGGCCTATCTTCAGGATAAGATTGCCAAATACAAGTTGCCTGAATTTGTTGAATTCATGGATCAATTTCCCCGTAATCCGACCGGCAAAATCCTGAAGCAGGACCTAAAGAAGATGTTCCCATAGGGGCGACCTTATACAAATTTAATCTTAACCCTGTAACTGCAAAGCGAAGAATCAGAACGTTAAGGGAGCGATTTACGAGTGGAGCTTCTTTGGTGATATCGCGTTAAGGTATTGCTAAATGAAGGGGTTTTTATGGTGTATTTTTTTGCGAGGGAAAGGAGAGTCGATATGAAATGAAGTGGTAGGGGAATTTTATTCAAGCCTTCGTGATGCAAACCTACTGGCTCATGAGCGTTATTGAACGGGCCAAGAGCACCGACGCGGAGAAAATCATCAAGGTCTGGGAAAGGGATACCTACAAATATGTGAACGGCAAGATCGTCAAAATGAGGGCCTGCGATCACCGGTCGATCTCGGACTGCGCTATCGAAGAGTATGTGGCGCCCGACCAACAGAAGGTGTCGTTTAATATCCCACCCTATTACTGGTTCCAGGGCATCTCCGCCGCGGGTCCGACCTGGCAGATCCCGACCGCAAAGATATTTCCCCCCATGGATGAGAAGCTGGATCGGTGCAAGGGAAAGAACGGCTGGGGCGAATAATTGATTGATAATTGACAAAAAAGGAGGAACTTCAAGTGAAAAGCATAGGTAAAAGTATTTTGATTGCGGTGTGCGTTTTTTCTCTATTGTTTCTAACGTTTTATAGCCCGTCCCCGGTTCTGGCAGCCAAAGCGGATAAAAAACCCAAGGCAGTGAAAGAGGAAGTAGCTAAGGCTTCCTTTGACGCTAAGAAAATGTCCGATATGTCCGATTTTGATCCGAACAATCCGGTCATTCCCACGGGGGATACCATCAGAATTGCCGTCGTGATGCCGTTTTCCGGACCAGCGGCGTTGAATGGGGAAATAACCTTTCTCAACGCCCAGTGGGTGGCCCATGACATCAACAAGCGGGGCGGCATCTGGGTCGACGGCAAAAAGAAGCTGATTCAAATCATCAAGGCCGATCACATGTCCAAGCCCGATCAGGCCAAGAAGATCTGCGAACGGATGATCCTCCAGGAAAAGGTTCACGTCCTGTTCGGCACGGCCGGCAGCAACATCATGAAGGTCATGATGGAGACGGCAAATAAATACAAAGTTATCAACCATAACTTCGCCGCCCTTTCCGATGATCTCATGGATGCCACGCAGTTCAACCGTTACACCTTCATGACGACGTACGACACCTCGTCGATCGGTCGCGGCATTGCTTATTATTTTGGGCAGATCCGAAAAAAGGAAACGAAATTCTATATCCTCTGCCAGGACTATTCCTTCGGCCATGCCATGGCAGGAGGTTTCAAGCAGGGCCTCAAAGAGTATTACCCCGAGGCACAGGTTGTCGGTGAAGACTATCACAAGCTCTTTCTGACGGATTTTGCCCCTTACCTCGAGAAGATCAAGGCCTCCGGCGCCGAAGCCGTTTATACCGGCAACTGGATTCCCGACCTCAGCAACCTCCTCAAGCAGGCGCGACAAGCCGGGATCACGATACCTTTTGCCAACAGAATCATGGACGATCCGGCTATGCTGGCGGAGCTGGGGATTGAAGGATCGAAAGGCCTGATCAATATAACCCAGGCCGAATACACAAATCCCTATTTCAAAACACCGGAGCAGATAAAATTTCACAAGGTGTGGACGGACCTATGGAAAAATAAATGGACCAAGCCTTACAACAATAGGCTGGTGTCCCATCCGGACGGGCAGCAGGGCTCCTATCTGATGCAGCTCTACTGGCTCATAAGCGTCATCGAACGGGCCAAGAGCACCGACCCGGAAAAGATAATCGCCGTCTGGGAGACGGACAGCTTCAAAACCCTGAGCGGCAAGATTCTGCGGATGAGGCCCTGTGATCACAAGGTAATTCAGGATCTCTCCATCAGCGAGTTCGTGCCACCGGATCAACAGAAGGTTTCCTATAATATACCTCCTTATTACTGGTTCAACGATTGCTCCTACACGGGATATCTGAACGTCATTCCCGCTGCCAAAATCCTCCCATGGATGGATGAGAAGCTGGATCGGTGCAAGGGGAAAGATGGTTGGGGGAAATAAATCCGATACCTTAATCGCCACAGCGCACCCGGAGTGAAGGTCACACCGGGTGCGCCGTTCCCACTCGGATGCCGTTTCCAATTTACTATAACAAGGAGGAATGAAAGGAGGTTCGGAGTAATATTAACCCCCGGGTTACACTTTTCGTTAGAATGAAAAAGTGAGATCAGTCATCAATAGTGGACACCAAACAATTTACGCTGCCAGTTGTTTTTCATAGAACCAGCGTTCAAAAGCTGCTGGTGACAAAAAGCCGAGCCTGGCCTGTTTTCTTTGTCGATTATAAAAAATCTCAATATATTCTGTTATGTCCTTTATTGCCTCTTGCCTGGTCTTATAGGCATATGCCTCCGCATCTATGTCAGCAGGGCAGGCGGCAAAAATGGTTTTTCCCTGCCCGGTACTAATATTTAATCATGTCAATCTTTGTCAGCACCGACTGATTCGAGACACGTGGGGCATTCACCATATTCCATGCAACATACTGCTCAGCGTAGGTACTTTCAGCAGACATCCCATCCACGGGCACGATGACCTGCATTCCCCGGAGTGCTGCCTCGCTGGCCGTATACAGAACTGCCCCGTGCGCTGCAGTTCCTGTTACAATAACAGCTTTTATGCCTCTTCCCTTAAGAATATTCTCCAGATCTGTCCCGAGGAATTTATCGGGCCCCGATGTGACTACAGGCTCCCGCCCGAGAGGCGCCAACTCCTTTGCAATATCGGCAACCGTTGCACCGGGGGAGAGGCTGTACACCACGAAGACACCTTTCGAGCGTGCCTCCGTAAGAAGCTTTTGAACCTTCGGAATGGAAGCAATACAGCGGGGGCGTTTTTCTGCATTACAGGTCTGCTTGTTAAAATCGAGCAGCAGAAGCGCTGTCACCTTCGGATCTACCGTCACAGATTTTAATTCCGGTGCAGAAGGAACCTTCACGGCGCTCCATTCTTCAATGATATTCTGTGCTGAGGCAGGGTAGCAAAACAGAACCATTGCACAAAAGCAAAACATTAAAAGAGCAGCTTGCCGACATGCAGTTTTTTGTATCATCTTCATTTTACTCGCCTTTCCAAATAATATGACAAAAAATATTGTTTAGGGATCAACAGGTGCTTCACTTATCGACTTGCATCAGTGATTGCGGTAGCGCTACGTTTGTCTTCCCGACCTTCTTGAAACGAAAATCGCATTTTTCGCGACCTTCGGCGAGGGTCATGGTCCGGCTGAGCCCCCAGCCCATCATGTCACTTACGGCCTTGTCCATGCTGCACAGATACGGTGCCAACTCCAAAGCGTTTTGCGCGCGAAGGAATTTGCAACTCGCGCATTCGGTGTAATCGATGCCAAAGTCGAAGTCCCGGCCATTGCCTTCTACATAGGTAAGGATATATCCGCCGGGATACTTGCGCTCCTGAAATTCTGCCGCCCGCTTTTTCAGACGTCCCGAGAACCATCGGGAAAACATAAGATAACCAATCATCCGGCGCACAAACCACGGGATCGCTTTCAACGCCGCACCATTGATCGCATGGATCAGTTGCCCGGTATCTTCAAGAGTCCGGCCATTTGCTTGCATGGCCCGATATATGGCCAGATATCGACTTGCAGGAAAGAGAAATATCAGGAAAGGATTGTTGCCGCCGATATAGGGAATCTGAGGGATCAAGGTTTCATATTCCCGGCGCGACGCCATGATCAGTGCCTTGGCTTGCTCTTCACCTATGCGTGCCACAAGCATTGGACCAACGCGGGCAACCGATTTGTCAAAGTTCTTCAAGAGCTTTGATTTCCGTGAAACGTAGTTTTCGTAAACCAACAGTTCCTCCCGTCTGAACTTTAAGGACATAGACTTATAAGGCCTTGATTTGCATTTTGCAATAATATTGTTCTTCATCTATTCATCACATCATTGACCGGGAAGAAATTCTAAAAGCGCAGCAGAGTCAATCCTTTCCCATTTTCACTTCCCCGCTGGAGGCTGCCGCTGCGTTGAATGTCTCTCTGGCCTATTATGAACAAAAAGCGGCGCGGGACAACCGGGGCAAAACGCCAAACCATAAAATGGATCTGCGCACCGTGGCAACCATCCGGGAACGTTGCGCACGTGAAAAAGAATCCCTTTAACGGATGAGGCTCGCGCCTGTAACAAAAAAAGAAGCCGAAGGCATGCTCAAAGAGTTGAGGGCGTATCCGCTGCTCACCGGCGCCAGAGGCAGAAAACCGGCGGACGTTAAATCCCTTGTGGATGTCGTTTGCCGGGTGTCCGCTCTGCTTGCCGCCTGCCCGGCAATCAGCGAGATCGACCTTAATCCGGTTATTGTTCATCCAAAAGGACAAGGTGTGTCGCTGGTCGATGCGCGCGTTTTTTTCTGAGAAGAATCACGGGCGTGAATCCCCCTTTGCGGAATAAGTGAAACTAATCAATTCCCGCTTGTAGCTTTTAGGTGTCTGAGGTCGGGATCAATGCTGTAGCTTTCACCCGGCGACGTTAGGTTCTAGTGAATCTCAAAGCCTGCATAGTCGGGTTTGACCAAGCGTGGTAGGTGATGTTGCGTTTTGATGATATCCGTGCAAATGGACTGAAGCGGCGCAGTTCCCCATACAGGCGCAGGTTGTGAAATGGATGACAGCCCGATGCGATGGTGACGGTGAGGCCGCTGTAAGGAAGACATGCAGGGGCGGCAAGATTTTTACGGGGGAAATTATTTTTCATCCAACTCAGGCGTCTTACCGTTTTTCTTGTAAAAGCTTCGGTTGAGTAGTTCCCTGAATATAAAACAATCCAGGATTTGTTTTGAATATATTCTTCTGAAAGCAGGGTCTTTCATCTTTCCGCTTAGATTTAATTCCCTGATAAAGGAAAAAATGGATGGTTCCCTCTTATTGTCGTCGGGATAGAGTATTTCGGAAAACGCCTTTACGCTCTGTCTGCGTATCAGGATTTCTCTGATGACAGCCAGGGCAGAAGGATAGGATATTTCGCCTGAAAGATATTGTCTAAGCAGCCTGCACTTGAATGCTTTGCAGACTTTAAAGCGTCTTTTGTCATTATACAGCCTGCACAGTTTTCCCTCTTGCCAGATGCAAGGCTGCAGAAAAAACGGTTTATCCCTAACTTCAACAGATTCAACTCCCAACTGTTTCAGAAGCGTCGGGTCATCACTTTTATCAATTTTGACATGCATGAACATGCTGCCATCGCAGCATAAGCCGCATTCGATGCAGATGTTGTTACCGTTTTCCCCATCGCAAAGCTGCGGAGTATTGGATTCATTCATCAATTAAAATTCTCTCGCGAAGGCATCTGATTTAACAAGTCTGTTTAATATAAAGGGATAAAGGAACTCTTTCATCAGGCAAACGTGGCAACCACCGTATATTGCCGATGGCCTTGGCGGCCAGTCAAGATAAGGTTTCCGCAGCGAAGCCAGGCATGGGCCGCGAGCCTCTCCGGATGCGCGTCAGCTTTCGCCACGCCCAGATAAAGCGTGCCGGCGATATGGCGACGCTTCAGCATCCATTGGGCAGCCACGGCCTGCGGCAGACAGACGCTCTCCCAGGGTGTATAGTTTGCAGCCGCACAGATGGCCTGGCCCACGCTCCGCGCAAGATGCAAATCCGAAGCACTGATTCGCGCATCCGCCTCATGCATATGCCTGCCCAACGAGACGGCCAGCCACTTAAACGGTAGGGCAAGCACGGCCAGACGCGCAACGCCCAACAGCAAAAAGGCTTCCAGCAACAATATCCGCTCGGCGCGGGTGCGGCGGCGCCATTTGGCGAGGACATCCCGAAAAGATTTGAACCATGTTGTCATATTAGCATTATGAATAATCAGTACAACCTTGCCATTTTCATCTTTTTAAAAGGTTTCCAAGGGCTATTAGCTTTTAGCCCAGACATGATTCAGAAATCCACATATCTTTTCGGCTTTTTTGAGCCGCTCGACATGTTCCGGCGGATCGAGACAAGCGGCGTCTCGAAGCAGGCGGACCATGTCATCGTGATCCATGATCCGGAATTTCAATAAATCCATGGCATTTTTGTTGCCACTCATTCTGCCGATGGATGTAGAAATCTGCTGCAGGTTCTCTTTATCCAACGGATTTCCAAGGGATCCGGCATCGAGGGCGTCGAACATGGTTTGGAACCTCGTAGAAATATTTAACCTGGCCATATACATGTTTGTATCAACGGCAAGAGCCCCTTTGGTCTTGGAACGAACAAAGGAAGGGAAATAGGGAAAAACTATCGGGAAGCAGTTGTTGAGAAATGGCGTCACCTGATGGTAATCCGCCTTGATCCCCATGTATTCCTTGTACGAATGGATGTCATGGAAACCGGAATCCCTAAGCAAGGCATGGTCTATTTTGGGATTATGCACAGAAACGGTGTCATTGGAAATATCAAAGAAATAGTCTCCGGCCTGGAATGCCGTTTGAAAGTACATGTTTTTGTACGCTCCCCAAATAACTTGAAATATCCCCCCCGAGGAAATAAAGGTTTGGAACCGGGAAAACCCTTCTGTTTGCGGCAGGAAGCTTTCCTTCGTCAGGAGGCGCCATACCATTCTTGTTATGGTCGTACAACTCCCGATCGGGTAATTTGTTAAATTTTCCGGCGACAGCCTCTTTAAAAAAGGATCAACCGCTGCCTGAAGCATCGGGCCATAAAAAACATGGGGGGTGTCAATGGACGGTGTCTGAAGGTTTTCTATGGGGGCGTCATACTGGCGAAGCGAGAAATCGTTGACCGCCATGTCGATGGCCTCGCGCAACAGATTAAAATCAAGAATGATTGAGGAAAGATGGGGGATGATATGGGTACGGGTCAACCGTTCCTGAACCGAATTCACCGGGGTGATTCTCTGGCTACTCAGGTATGCCTCTACAGATTGTTTCTTTATGCTGTTTAGTAAGGGCATAAAAACCTATTCATAAAAGGATGGACGGAGAACGGGCGTTGTCACAACGATCCGAGCGGCAAGTTTCTCCGGTTTGCTTCATTTTTATCATCAGTAAATAATCTTCCCATTTTCATCCAGATACCCGAAACGGCGCATGACCTCCCGATGGTCATCCACGATCCGCTTCGCTTGTGTTTCGTTCAGTTCCTCGCGCCATGAACCGATCTGCCCTTTTCGGAAAAAGCGGCTGGACGCCGAGTTTTTTTCGCGGAAGCCCTCCGCCTCTTCCAGTTGCTGCACGACATCGAACAAACTGAAATCAATCGCCTTTGAAATCTGCTCCCGGGTGTAGTCAAGGCCGGCAAAGCGGATGGCCTTGGTGAAGGTTTCCAGGGGTTGCGATTTCATGTCTTCATAGCGCAGCAGGCAGACGGGAAACGGGGCGGAATCCACCCAGCTCAAAATATGATTACTCCAGGAAAGCAGTTTCTGGCGCAACTGATTGTGCAGCCGGTCGGGCTTTCCGCAAAAGGCAAAGGCTTTATCGGCCATGCGGGTTATGGAGGTATCATAGTCCGATCCATTATGATGGGCAAAAGAAACCGCCACATCCAGGGGATTGCGGATGAAATAGAGCGCCCCGCCCGTGGCAGCATGCGGAATCAAGGACATGTTGTCCGCCACATCGGTATAGGCATCGTGGATTTTCATAAAGAGCTGTTCCGTAGCGTTTTCAGCAAGGTGGATATAGAGTTCCGGGCGCAACCGGTCAATCTCGTCAGCGGTCAGGTCGGAGGCTTCGAAACCCATATTGTTGTCGAAGACACCCCTTGCGCTCGCGATGGGCGTACTTTCCAGCTCGTTGATACTTGCCGGTGTATCCGCATCGCGCAAAAGATTGGTCAGAAAGACGCGAAACCAGGTGTTTCCGGATTTCGGGTAGGAGGCGAGCCAGATGATGCCTTTCATGACAAGAACCTCGCCTCCACCATGTCCATCAATTCATCGAGTAAAAAACCCTTGTCCGGCCGGACGGTTCGGTAAACGGCGGCATGGGCCGCAACGGCCGCGCATTGCCGGAAATGATCCTTTTTCCCGCCCAGCCCTTCCAGAAAGCGTCGGCGGTAGGTGTTGTCGAGGAGGGGATCGATCTTCCCGGCACCCTTCAAAGTGGTGATTTCCATTTTATCCGTATTGGTCATTTCCAGGATGAATACGGATTTTATCGGAACAGGGGTATTTGAGAAGCCATCCGCGGGCAGAAAATACTTCTCCAGGTCCTTGCCCCAGCGGACGCTTTTGAGGGTGTTCTTATCGGCATTTATTTTTTTGAGGACATCAGCCCATAACTTCAACCGGGGAAACCCGGGGATCACTAACGGATGCCCATTATCCGTCGTGATCGCACAAACGTCATCGGCCAGAAAGGCGTAGCCACGTCGATGAAACCCCGCGGCCAGCGTGGACTTGCCGATTCCGGAAGGTCCGGAAAAAATGATACTCCCCCCGTTCACCGCAATGGCGCCGGCATGGAGCGCCAGAATGTTTCGCTGGTGGAGGAGCGCACCCATGGCCGAACCCATTAAAAAGACGAGGATATCGTCTTCATTGGCCCCGGCTTCCGGCAGGATGGTGATGCGGCAGCCTTCCTGCACATGATAGCGGGCGACGCCATCCACCCGCAGCAGAAACTCTCCCGGATCCGCCTGGAAACGCACGCCTTTGAATTTGGGATTCTTCAGGGCTTCGGGCGCTTCGCCGTAGGTAATAACCACATCCGGATCGGTATCAGGCCGGGGATCAAGAACGGGTGTGGCCGGCAAGGAAATAACAGAGGTGATTTCCAATCCAAAAATATGATATGTATCATCCATGTGTAATCTGGTCCTATCTCGAACATCTGAATTAATTGACAATTGATCACGCGATACTGTTTAGCCTGGTCGGGCAATATATACCGGATCGCTTTGTTCTCCGGCTGATTTGGCAATATCTTAAACGCACGGTTTATGAACGACTGGCTGATTATTGCCCCGAAGCGGTGGAAATTGCGGAAGGCGGTTTGTCTGGTAAATCATGTCCTGAAAAGCATGAAGTTGGAAAAACATCTGGACAAAACCTTTATCGGCAGGGCGTCAAAAGGATTTGATTTTTTAGGCTACCACCTTTCACCCGGAGGCTAAGCTGTTGCCGCCGGAACCATCCACCATCACATCGAACGTCTTGACCGGCTTATGAGCAGGGTTCGTCTCCGTGCCGCATCGGGCAATACACAAGACGGTGGTGGGCGTGGGTTGCTACTTATCTTGTGTTTTCCAGGACTGCTCCAACGGGATTGGCTCATTTTCACTTGACGCCCTCCGTAGGTGTGCAGAGGCCAAAGGACTCTGTGTCGCGATTGTAGTTCGGGCTTACCATGTGTCACGGGCCATCGGCGGCCCGAACCTGTCGGCCCCCGCGGCCTTCCTTGTGTCCCTCCCTCCACCTGTGGGCATGGCGAGGCCATCTTTCTTTTGTGAGTATCAAGAGCCCTGGTGTGTTGACTCATACTCGGCTTGACCGGGCTTGGCGCCGCTCAGTGTTTGTCTGTTTTGAAGTTTTATTAGAGTTGGTCGTCTCCACTCGGGTTGTCCGCTTGGTGGCAGTCCGGATAGGATCGGTCGCTCGTCATTGTGTTCTACGTTGGTTGTTTTGGTTTTCATTATAAGTCTCTCCTGGTGTGGTCTAGGCCTACCCCGCCGAGTGGTTCAGTTTCGGGGTCTCCGGTGATTTGCGCTCCTTACTCTCTCTTCTGTCGCTTGTCAATGCTAATCTGGCGTGGCGCGTTTTGTTCTTCAAATCCGGGCTTCTGTCAATTTGTGTTGGTGTTTCCCTCTCGAACATCTGAATTAATTGACAATTGATCACGCGATACTGTTTAGCCTGGTCGGGCAATATATACCGGATCGCTTTGTTCTCAGGCTGATTTGGCAATATCTTAAACGCACGGTTTATGAACGACCGGCTGATTATTGCCCCGAACCGGTGGAAATTGCGGAAGGCGGTTTGTCTGATAAATCATGTTCTGAACAGCCTGAAGTTGGAAAAACATCCGGACAAAACCTTTATCGGCAGGGCGTCAAAAGGATTTGATTTTTTAGGCTACCACCTTTCACCCGGAGGCTAAGCTGTTGCCGCCGGAACCATCTACCATCACATCGAACGTCTTGACCGGCTTATGAGCAGGGTTCGTCTCCATGCCGCATCGAGCAATACATTCGACGATGGTGGGCATGGGTTGGGGCGTCTCTTGGATCTGTATGTACTGCTCCAACGGGATTGTCTCCGCTAAATTTAGCGCCGCCCGCCCGAGCTCTACCGAGAACAATAGACGCCGTATGGCGGTCCGTGCTCGTTTGATTTGTGGTAATCCAATCTTCGGAGTCGCGCTATTCGCCGCTGCGGTTCTTCCTGCTGTGGCCTAAATCACGTAACCTACCCAAGTTTTCTCGGTTCCCCCGTTTAGGGTTCCACCATTTGTCCGTGCGGTTGCCCTTGTTTTTACTTTCGGTGCCTGCCACCTCGATTTCTCTGGGATTGCGGGGCGTTGTGAGGTTTGGGATACTCGTGAGGCGTGTTTTGTGAGTACGGTGTTGTCCTCCACGATTGCGCTATTGGGTTCTGGGTTCGGCTTTTCGGTCATTTCTTTCTCCTTTCTGCGTTTTTCAGGGTTTCGTCTCCACGGAACTGTTACTCGGACCTACGGTTTTCTTGTCGCTTTCCGCTCCTGCGGCGTTCACTTTTGTTATTGGTTCATCTTGTGTATTGACATGATTGCTTCGTGCCGCGCGGTTTTTGCTCCTCTGTCTTCTATCGACCTTTTTAGGCTGCGGGGTGTCCTCCACCAAGCCTTGGCAACAATCTAATGGTCTATTTTTTTGGAATTACATTACAATAAACACGTCCAATTTTCAATATGGTTTCTCAGACATTGCATGTTCGTGTATGTTAAGATAAGCACTACTCTTTGCTTTCCCGTAGAGTAGTGCTTTGCTTCATGTTGTATTTTTTTATCAGTCCTACATAGCGCAGGTAGAAAGTGAGCTTACGGTGATCTGATATCTCTTTGATCTTGTGCCTCTCAGGCGGTTGGTTAATCAAATTTTCAAATGCTTTTGGCCGGAAAAAAGACAGGTGTTCCTGCTCTGGAATGGCAAAAAACAACTGTGCCAGGCAACTCTTGCCGTTTCTCATGTTTTGTCGGGAATAGGCTATCCGCAAGCCTTCTCCCTTGTCTTTTCGTACCCTGATTTTTTCGGTGAGGATTCCTTTCATGGCTTCCCGGAACAGCAAGCGCGATTGCATATCCCGGTAAGTGTATTCAATGGGGATACCAAACCAGAATTCCAGCACATCTTTATCCAGTAACGGATATTTGTATTCAAACCCATATCGTTCGGCATGCATCCCCCAGTTATCCATACGCTCCGGGATATGGTAGTTTTCAAGTAAATTCAGCATAAACCGGGTACGGTTTCCATAACCGAAGATATTTTTCCGTTCATGGAACAACAGCAACTTCCAATGTTTCAGAATAAATAATGCTTTCAGAAAACGTAGCTTTGACCAGTCTGTATATTGAGATTGATAGGTTTTAAGCAAACCAAATGGCACCAGAAGGGGTAATATATCCGTCCGAAAACGGCTAATGCTTGATCTGAGTCCGACTTTTCGGATAAATATCAGGAGAGTGAACCATTTGAACTTGAAAAACAAATGGTTAAATGTACCGCGTGTGCTCAGCGAAACAAATTCATCTCCACCCC
>CAIVDK010000357.1 GCA_903904655.1 uncultured delta proteobacterium
GGCCTTCAGCACATCGGTTTTTGCTTTGGATGTCAAGTTCAGCGGCGAGTTTTATGCGGCAGGCATGTATCTGGACCGCACCACAGTTAAGAAAGATACAGTCACCGACGGTCCCTCGACCGCATTTTATTATCAGAGATTAAGAGTTAGAACAGACTTCACCGTGGCGTCGGGGCTGACTTTGATTACCCGTTTTGATGCGATGGAGCGAGCCTGGGGCGCTCAAAGATCGGATGTGCCCGTTGTAACGACCAATGCGGTCGATTCAGCCGGTACGCGTGCGGAAAATGAAAACATCGCCTTTGATTGGGCATACATCAATTATAAATCACCCATCGGTATTTTTGATGTCGGTTACATGAATGACGGTGCTACGGGAACTATCTTTGGCAACAGCTATGCTCCTGCCGGACGGATCAAGTATTCATACACTTTTGCTCCGGTAACGATCAACTTGGCCTATACCAAAATCAAAGAGGCCAGCAACACAGCTATTTATGCCGGCAATACCGCCGCTGCCGACAACGATAAATACGGTGCCGAAGCGGTTTTCAAATGGAAAGGCGGCAGCGCAGGTTTTCAAGTCAACTATTACGATTATGCCAATACACGTACTCCGGCCACCAACTACAAAAGAACCTATTTTTTGCTGACGCCTTACGCGGCGGCCAAAATTGGCCCGGTGGCTCTGCAGGCAGAATTCAACTACCTCACAGGCGATCAGAAGTATGAAGGGCCTTCAACCACTGCCGATAAGAAGCTCGAGAATATTTCGGGCTGGGTTGATGCAACGGCTGATTTCGGAATGTTCTATGCGGGCGGCAGCATCGCATATGTGTCGGGTGTTGATCCGAGCAGCAGTGATAAAATTACAGGCGGTATTATCAACGGCGGCCGTGACTGGAGCCCCTGCCTGATTATGTGGAACTACGAACGTACCAACTGGGCAGGCGGCTTGGCCGGTTACGATACCGCTAACCAAGATACTGCCATGGCCAACGGCTGGTTCTTCCAAGCCAGAAGCGGTGTGAAACCGATTGCTGCGCTGGACATCATGGCGTCTGTTTCCTATGCCAGCGCCGATAAGAAGCCTACCGCAGCATGGCTTTACAATGACTACGGTTACGAAGTGGATTTAACCGCAACCTACAAAATTACCAATAACCTGTCCTATATGCTGGGCGCCGGTTATCTGTTCACCGGCAAATATTACAGAGGCGTTTCGGATACCAATTCCCTTAACAACAATTATCTTCTTATCAATAAGCTGACGCTTACGTTCTAAGCGGATTTTCAGATCGCAGTTCATTCAAATCCCCGCGGGATTTTCGCCTGCGGGGATTTTTTTATTTAGTGCGCCCGGTCGGGCGCGCTTGCCTGGTAGCAAATCTGTGGAAGGATGCGGTCCGGTGATCTGTTGGGTAACCTCCATTAAATCAGCTTGCTTTTTGATGGTTAAACGTTTTATGAAACAGCATCAGTCTATACGCCGGGAGGTTATAAGATGAATTTAAAGATATTCCTGCTCATCATTCTTGCCTGTCTTGCCGTCGTATTCATTATACAAAATGCGTCCGTCGTGACGGTCAGTATTTTTTTCTGGGAAATATCTTTGTCTCTCGCTCTGCTGATTTTTTTTGTACTGGCGATAGGTTTTGTCCTCGGCTGGTTTTTGCACAGCTTTCTGGCGTATCAAAAAATAAAAAAAGAAGTGGCCGACACTCAGGCCGACATGCGTTTAAAGAGATGAGGCAGGGAGGTGGCCTCGAGTGACCTCGAGTGACCTCGAGTGACCTTCAGGTCATCAGGCTATCAGGTCATCGGTCATTAGGGGGTCAGCCTTCGGTCTTCAGCCTAATCCCCTAATTTCTCCATCCATTCTTTTCCTCCCAGCACGCGGGCGACCATCATGCTCCCAACATTATCGCCAACGGCGTTCACCATCGTAGCGGGTGCGTCCACCAGCGTGCCGATCATGGTGATGAGCGGAAACGCTTCGGGAGGAAAGCCATACAGTGACAAAATCAGAAGCTCGCCGATGGTGCCGCCGCCGGGAATGCCGCTGACGACCACGCCGGTCAAAAGGGCGATACCCAGCGCGGTCAGAATCGTATCGATGCCGGTAAAGGGCATCTGAAAAATGCCGAACAGAAAAGCGATTTTCAACACGGCGGCCAGACACGATCCTTCCATGTGCATTGTCGCGCCGATGGGGATGACAACTTCACGGATGTCTTTGGGTACGCCGATTTTCTCCGCTGCCTGGAGATTGGCCGGGATGGTCGCCATGGAACTCCCGGTGGCCAGCGCCGTGACGGACGGCGGAATAATGTTACTCCAGAATTTCTTAACACCGACTAAGCGGCCGGCGAGAAATGCATACAAGGTAAAGGCGATGAAGAAATACAAGATCGCTATCGGATAATAAACGGCCATCGCGCGCGCATAAGAGCCCAGAAGCTCCGGCCCAAACAAGCCGACCAGATAGGCAAAGTAGGCGCAAAGACCAATGGGCGCGTAATACATGATGAAGGAAATCAGCTTCATCATGACGGTATTGGCTGAAGAAAGAAATTCGGCAAAGGCTTTTCCTTTATCTCCCACGGCGGACGCGGCCAGTCCGACCAAAATAGAGAAGATAATCAGAGCCAGCATGTTGGTCTTAGATAAAATATTAGGGAAATCCGGAACGCTGAAGGCCCGGACGATATAATCGCCCGCCGTGATCTGTTGAACGTCTGCTGCCACAGGCATAGGTATGTTTATCCCGGAGGCGGGGGGATAGAAAATGACGGCGGCAATCATGACCGCGGATGCGATGATGCCTGTGATCACAAAGATGAGGATCATCACGGAGAGAACTTTTCCCAGACGATTAAGGTTGGTCATGGAGGCCACGGTGGACGAGATGGAAAAGAAAACCAGTGGGACAATCACGGTAAAAAGCAGGTTTAAAAAGATGTCGCCCAACGGTTTCAACATGGCGGCGTCTTTTTTTAAGATGAGGCCGACACTGGCGCCGATCAGGATGGAAATAATCAGAAGGATCGAAAATCCGTAGGACTTCAGAAATGGC
Source organism: uncultured delta proteobacterium (assembly GCA_903904655.1). Lineage (GTDB taxonomy): Bacteria > Desulfobacterota > Syntrophia > Syntrophales > Smithellaceae > UBA8904. The sequence goes on from CAIVDK010000357.1 coordinate 3,077, forward strand.
GGCATATTGCTTTTCATGTTGATCACTTCACCGGGAAATTAAAATAAATGTCGGGATATGGTTCATTATTCAAAGTGAAGTGCCACCACTCTTTATCATAGTTTCGGAAACCGTGTTTTGCCATCAGTGTTTTTAAAAGCAGACGGTAGCTTCTTTGCTGTGGTCCGAGGGTTTTGTTTTCCGGGTGCGACAATTCATGGAAACAGTCAAAGCCCGTGCCCATATCCAGCGAATTGTCCGCGAAGCGAACACCTGCGGGCAGATAACACTCCGAAAGCGGTTCGCCTGCAACATAGGAAGGTTGAATAGGCGCCGGCAGCGGTACGATGGTCAGATCCACTGTGCTGCCCCGGCTGTGGCCGGAGCGGCTGTCGATATAGCCGTCGTGGAAAAGATTTCGTTTGTCCACTGTGGGATAAAACTCTTTTTTTGTTTTGGTGTCGTCAATATCTTTGGCCCAGCGTACAAAGTGATCAACAGCCTGTTGCGGACGGTAGCAGTCGTAAATTTTCAGACTCAGGGAAAATGGCGCCAGGTCTTTTTGTACTTTGGCCAATGCCTGAGCCGCAGGCTGGGTCAGGATGCACTTCGGCGCCAGGTAGCTATCCACCCTAACGCCTAAAAAATTATGCTCGCCGAAATAACGGATATCCAGAAGGGCATCAGGAATAACAGTTTCAATATCGACAAAAGTATCCGGCATGGTATCGGCCGAATGCGATGCGCGAGGCAGCGTTGCAAAGAGCAGTGTCGCCGTCAGCAGCGCGGCAAGAGACATTTTAAATTTCACGGAATAATCCTCCTTATTTTATAGGGGGTCAGGGTTGATGAGAATGACGGGATTGGCCGCAGGATTCAGCCAGGCAAGAATATTCAGGATGTCTTCTTCAGACACGGCTACACATCCTGCCGTCGTTGACTTTGTGCTTGCCCAGATATGAAAAAAAATCGCACTGCCGTAACCTTTGAGGACCGGATCGGTATTATATTGGATGGCGATTCCGTATTTGTAAAGATCATCATCCCGCTTCATTTTTTCGTAGGAGAGAGCTCCTGTTTGGCCTTGTTTGACCCAGCGGTTGTAATCCGGGGCGTTCGGGTCGTCAATCCACAGGTCATCCGCCAGCGCCTGACGGTAGGGCATTTTCGTGACGGCTGATTCGGCATATCCAAAAGCCGTTCCCAGTCGATAGAGTCCGGAGGGCGTTCGTCCGTCTCCTTCTCGTTTCTCGCCGACCTTCGCGAAGCCGTTTCTGCCAATGGCGGTATCCATGGGCGCCATGGCCTGCCGCCAGGTGACATCTGACTTTTCCAGGGCGTAAACCTTTCTGGAATTGAAAAAAAGAAAACGGTCATCCATTACCAGGAGAACCTGGCTTATATCAGACGCAACGTTTTTATCGGCCAACAGGAGGGTCGCGGTTTTTACTTTAGAAGCAGAGGGATAAGAGGCGCAGGCCATCAGAGCAAGAACGGCGAACGCTATGACTGCAAAACGGATCGTTATCCCAATAATATTTCTTTTATTCACGAAGGCTCCTTTATGTTTGTGTATCTGTAATTTAAAGCAGAACGTTTTTCAATATAATTATCTATTTCAAACCGAAAAATAACGACCGCAATATTTGATGGATAGGATTGTAATCACAACGGTGGAGTAAGATACGCTTCAAAACGTCTTCTCTCCTTTCCTGGAAGGTAAGATCAAATGGCCGGGGGCTTCCTGCCACAAATGATACGCGATTCAGTTGGGGTCGTCAATATCTAATAAATATTTGATATTCGTAATGGATTTCTATTTAAGATATATTTACAGCAAGGTCGTGCTTATATGAAAGATACAAAATTGAACCGTAAAAATTGGAAAAATACAAATTTGTGTTTGACAAAAAAGTGGTTTGTCGCTAGAAATACGGCAATCGATTGCCGATTGCAGATGGAAGATGCATGAAGCGGCTTTTTCAAGCTGGAAGACATCGAATAAAACATGAATGTAAAAATTATTTTAAAGGGGGGACAAATTATGTCAGTCATTAAAGATGTTATCGCCAAAGTAAAGCAAACCGATCCGGATCAGCCGGAATTTCATCAGGCTGTTGAAGAAGTCATGGAGACGCTGGAACCCACGACTAAAAAGCACCCGGAATTCGTGAAGGCCAATATCTATGAGCGGATTGTCGAGCCGGAAAGAGCCATTATATTCCGGGTTCCGTGGGTGGACGATAAGGGCAATGTAAAAGTCAATCGCGGATTCCGCGTACAGTTCAATAACGCCATCGGTCCTTTCAAGGGCGGCCTGCGTTTGCATCCTTCGGTCAATCTGGGCATTATCAAATTCCTGGGTTTTGAACAGATATTAAAAAACGCCTTGACCACCTTGCCGATGGGCGGCGCCAAGGGCGGTTCCGACTTCGATCCCAAAGGCAAATCCGACGGAGAAGTCATGAGATTCTGCCAGGCTTTCATGCGTGAGTTGTTCCGCCACATCGGCGGCGAGACGGATGTTCCCGCAGGCGATATCGGTGTGGGCGGACGTGAAATCGGATATCTTTATGGTTATTACAAGAAAATCCGCAATGAACACACTGGTGTTCTGACCGGTAAGGCTCTGGAATACGGCGGAAGCTTGATTCGTCCGGAAGCGACTGGTTACGGCACAACCTATTTTGCGGCGGAAATGCTGGCCACGCGCGGTCTGGATTTCAAAGGCAAAACCGTCGCCATCAGTGGCGCGGGTAACGTGGCCCAGTACGCGGTGGAAAAAGTAACTCAATTGGGTGGAAAAGTCATTTCGCTTTGTGATTCATCCGCGACCATCATCGATGAAGAAGGTATTGATAACGACAAATGCAACTACGTTCTGGATTTGAAAAATGTGAAACGCGGCCGCATTACGGAGTACGCCGACAAATACAAATCAACAACCTGCTATGAAGGCAAGAATGTCTGGGACGTTATCCGTGAACAGGGCATTAAAGTGGATGTTGCCCTGCCTTGCGCAACACAAAACGAAATCAACGGCAAGAACGCAGCAGCCTTAGTGAAAAACGGCTGTTACTGCGTGGCCGAAGGCGCGAACATGCCTTCCACACCGGAAGCGATCAAGATTTACCAGGAAAACAAGATCCTCTATGGTCCCGGCAAAGCAGCGAACGCCGGCGGCGTAGCCACCTCCGGCCTGGAAATGAGCCAGAACAGCTTAAGACTTTCCTGGACACGCGAAGAAGTGGACAGCCGCCTGCTTCAGATCATGAAGAGCATTCACAAAAACTGCTTCGATACGGCGGAAGCCTACGGCAAGAAAGGTGATTATGTCACCGGTGCGAACATTGCCGGCTTCACCAAGGTCGCCAAAGCCATGCTGGCTTATGGGGTGGTGTAGGAACAGGCTATAGGCTATAGGCCAAAGGCTGAAGGCTGAAGGTTAAAATGATAAAAAAAGCCGCGATCCAAAAAAGGATCGCGGCTTTTTATTTTTATTTAATTGGGCGCAAAGCGCCCTACATCTTAACCTTCAGTCTTCAGTCTACAGTCTCGCGTCCACTTCAGGGGAAAAGTAGCCTGTTTTTTCTACTTTCCAAAGAAACAGATCATCTTCTGTGTCACGATATTCGAGAGGATCCGTAGATCCTTAGCCCGCACATCATACACATGCACCACATCCGCGAAGCGCCCGTCGTCCGGCATCAGATCCGTCAAAATATTCGGCTGTTTTTTCATCCAGGCGGTATTGAAAATGACGCCGTCTTTTTCGGGATAGATGGCCACGTAAAAAATATCCATTTCCACCATGTCCTGGAAAAAATGCGTGCCGAAAGACAAATCCGGGATCAGGGAGCCGTCCTGATAAGCTATTTCGCCAATAGCCGTAATATTGTTGATTTCAGAGAATGTTACTGGAATGCCCATAGCCGGTGTGGTGGTTCCCCATCGTCCCGGCCCCAATAGGATGGTCGGCATTTTATCGCGCTTACCGATCTGCTTATTTAATTTGCCCGTTAGCCTGGCGACTTCGTGCTTTTCGGAAAGGTTTAATCCGGCATAACCTTGGGGATCAATATAGATGATGCGGGATATAGCTTGATAGATGCTGCCGCCCATAAAATTGGCTTCCTGTTGCAGCAGAATCTTTGACTTGCTGATTTTTTCCGGCAACTCCACCCGGCTGTAATGTCCCTTGGTCTGGAATGGCCGGCACTGCAGAAGATTAATCTGTGGTTTGCCCTGAGCGTTAAAGTTAACGGTAAATTCAATATCGACCGGATAGCGATAAACCTGCTCCAGTCTTTTGAGCATTTTCGACATGGTCCTGGCGAATGGCGTGCTGGCAAGCAACTCGTCGAATGTCAGGATCCACACGTCTAAGGCCGGTTTGCCCAGTGATTGCAGGTATTCAGATGCGGCGATGTCGCGCGTGGCGATCAGATCCATGTGCGCTTCAATGGAATCGTTGAGCAACTCTGTTGCCGGAAGCGTCTGAAATTTATTGTCTTGAAGGTTCAGAATATCCACTTCGTTCTGGGAGAATCGTTTAATATCCTCCTGTTTGGCGTATGGCTTGGTGAGCGGCGCGTCCAGCGCGACGATGCGCGGATAATCATTCTCCACGCGATTGACCGCTCTTGTTCCCAAGCCAAAGACAATGCGCAGCATACCGGCTTTCGGGTCCATGCCTTTTTGCCAGACGAAGGTATTGTAGGACAAACCGACACCCGCCAGATCGGGGAAAAAATAGGTGTTGCGGTGCGAGCCGGAGACGCGTTGAACGAGTAGCGCCATCTGTTCATCCTGCTGGGCCATGCCTCGCTGCAGGCGATAGGTCAGGGCGTCTTCGTTCATGGTGGATGCAAAAATTTTGCGAACGGCTTCTTCAAAATGACGGTAACGTTCTTCGGGTGTTCCCTGATTGACGCAGAAATAGCTTTCATATTTTCCGGCAAAGGCATTGCCGAATGCGTCCTCCAGAAGCGAGCTGGAACGAACGATGATTGGCGACTGTCCGAAATACTCTAGCATGAGTTGGAACTGCTCCTTGACTTCGTCGGGGAAGATACCATGCAGCATCTTGCTTTTGAGTTCGCGGGCGACTTCAAAATATCCTTCATCGGTCTTTTGCACCATCAGCAGCTTCCACCAGCCGTTTTGCACCATGTAGGAGTAGAAAATATCCGAGCCGATGTAAAAAGAATCGTGTATTTCCAGTTCGGCGTTCCAGTCAAAGGTCGCATCTTTGCGCAGGATGTTGCGCGCAAGCAGCATGCCCACGGATTTGCCGCCGATAAACCCCGTGCCGATCAGGCGTTTCTTGATCTCCACCAGATCTTCCAGAGAGAAGTATTCCTTCACCAGCGACAGCATCCTTTTCTCGCGTCCGATCAGCACGCGCGAGAGAGATTCCACCATGTCCTGCTTTTCTTTCACGGCATCCGGGTCTTCCAGAATGGTAGTCGCTTTGAGGAAGATACGGTCCCAATAATCAAGATTGCGCACGCCGCCGGTGGCATTCTTGTCCGTCAGGTAAGACAGAATACTTGCGGCATCCGCGCTATTTAAGATCGGGACAAATTTATCACCTTCCATGACGTGCGGCAGATACATTGTCGGTGTGTAGCGTTTCCAGGCCTTGAGTGGATGGACGCATATTTTGCCGTTGTTGTTGTATACATCCAGCAGCACCTGTGTGGTTTCGCGAATACGCGCTACGGTCTTGAATGAATGGCGGCTGCGCAGAATCGCAAAGTAGGCCACCGTGTTTAATTCAAACAGGTAGGGGCAGGTGATGACAAAGAAATTGCCGATCATCAGATCCGTCGCCCAGGCCATGAGCAGGTCGGACAGACAGTCAAAAACATAAAACACATCCCGTCCTTCATCCCGGACGATGTTATGCACTTGGGTGGAAAATGATTCAAAGCCCTTATTCGCATTGAGTTTATAAACTTTAATTTTTTTGTCTGGTTCCAGAAGGGGAGGGTGGTTGGCAAAACGCATATAGACAAGGCGCTGATTGCGGGCCAGGGCGGTTTCCACATAAGGAGCGACAAATTTTTTGTAGTCTTCAATATCGTCAACCTGATAAACGACATTGTCGCCCATTTGCAGATAATTGAGTATTTCATCCAAGCCGATCATTCCTGTGCTGATGCGGGTGTATGGTGTCATAATATTTTCATCCTTATCCATCGTTTTTATGGAACAAATTTGTACGCCGTAAATCGGTTTATTTTAAGACTTGCATCGGGCAGAAAATTCTTTCTGCTTAACGAAAAGCAAGTCAGTTTCATGGGTTGCGGTAAAACTACTTTCTTATGGTTTTGGTCGCCTTTGCTTAATTCATTCTTTTATTGCAAACAATTCATAATTCCTTCAATAATTGTGCCAATGGTAATAATTTGTTCCAGGTATTTTCTGATCGGAATTTGGCTTGAATTGTGATATAAAGCCTTCAATATCAAGGCAATAAATTTTTATTCTTTCACATTTGAATGGAGGAGGCCTGTTATGAAGTCGCTGCATAGAGTGGGAATCTCAATCGTTGTCAGTATCATTCTTCTGTGTGCCGGTATCGGCTTTGCTCAGGAGAACAAAGACGGGAATGTCGGTATGACGGATTGGGCGAAGATTATCGAATCAAAGGTAACGGATCAGGTAGGCGACAAGGGACTGGTGAACTATCAGGATGGATATATAGAAGCCGTTGGAACAGGTGCGCCACCGGAGCAATATTACGGAAAACCCCAGGCGCGCCCCATGGCGCTTCGGGCCGCCCAGGTTGACGCCTACAGAAACATGCTGGAAACCGTGCAGGGTGTCCAGATCGATTCTAAAACAACTGTCAAAGACTTTGTTGTGGAGAGCGATGTGATCAATACCGCCATAAACGGTATGGTCAAGGGTGCGGCTATTGTAAAAAAGGAATATCTGTCGGATGGAACAGTGGAAGTGACCGTGCGCATGCCCCTGTCCGGCGTGGCCAAAGCGGTTATTCCTCAGGTCATTGCCGATGATAAAAAGGAAGACATGAAGGAGCATAAACCAGTTCCTTTTTCCAAAAAGCCTGCGCCGAAGGATGAAGTTTATACCGGGCTGGTTATTGATGGCCGAGGCCTTCAGGGCCGTCCGGCCATGTCTCCCAAAATCTTTGACGAAAACGGCGCTGAAGTTTACGGAACCCTGATCGTGAAAAAAGACTATGCCGTCCAGCAGGGCATTTGCGGTTATGCCCGTGATCTGACTGCCGCACAAAGTAACGCCAGAGTGACGAGCAATCCCTTAACCGTCAAGGCTGTCCGCGCACAGGGCGGGGGCATGTCGGAATTCATTATCAGCACGGATGATGCCAACAAGATTCGCTCCGCGAAGGAAAACCTGACCTTCCTCCAGAAATGCAGAGTCATGGTTGTTCTGGACTGATTAGATAATTAGTTTGCGCTACGGACGAGCGGACATTTTACGAGATATCATTTGAACCAACAAAGGCCGCTTCATCCGCAGATGGGGCGGCCTATTGCATGGATGTTCTTTATCAAAGATTTGAATCCCGCTTAGAGACTGTGTCGCAATTCATTTTTGTGTCATAACCTTTCAGGTCACGCGTTTCGAAGCGAAGCGAGAAATCTTGTTTTCAATAAATTCAACACTTTACCTATATTTATACCCGGAATGACATTTCTTACTATTGCGACACAGTCTTTTAGCGGGACGAGCGTTCATTTCATACCTCGACGGCTTGCTCGCGAAGTGGTTGAATTAAACTAATTTATTTCCGGTTATCGGGCGCTCCCGGTCAGCTGAAAGGACGCCCAGTAATAAGGATGCGGATATTTTTTGCGCGTCTCCAGTTGAGCGTTCCGCAAGGCATTCAGCTTATCCGTTTGCTGCATGCCCTGATAGAACCGGATCATCAGGTGGGCCGTGGCCAGATCGTCCACTTTCCAGAGACTGGCTACAATGGAGCTTGCCCCGGCATAGAGAAATCCCCGTGTCAGTCCCACCAGATCATCTCCGTTGGCCACTTTGCTCAAGCCTGTTTCACAGGCGCTCAGGGTTACCAGATTGGCGCCAAGCTGCAAGGAATAAAGCTTGTCCACGGTCAAAAGACCGTTGGAACGGACGTCGGGCGATAAAAGAAGAGCGGACTGCAACGGGCTGTCTGGTGAAAACCGACCGTGTGTGGCGAAGTGAATGATGTTAAAGTCCGACCCGTGGTTGCGCAGGGCGTCTTCCGTGGCTTCTTTGCGAACATAGACTTTTGAGCGCGGCCATATTTTTGCAACCTCCACAGCCTCTTTCTGGGCAAAGGCAAGATCATGACGGGGATCACCGAGATCGGGATTACCGAAGGCCAGGATGCCGCCTCGTTTTCCTTCTTTCTTCTCTCCGAGATATTTCATGGTGCTGGCGCTGGGCATTAATCGGATTTTATACCGGTCGATCAGATACTGTTTCCCGTCATGCAGGGCATTCATGGGAATGTAGTGCAGCAGACCGTGGGGGACGATAATAACGTCGCGGCCATGGAGCGCACCTTCCAGAGGTTTGAATAAACGGGAATAAAGCCTGCCTGACGGCGTCAATGTGGTCTGCGAGCGGGGATTCTCCAGGGCCTTCCGAAAGGCGGCCACGTCTTCGGCAAGCCCGGCTGCCTGAAGCTTGACGCTTTGCAAACCACGCTCGGAAAGCACAAAAGCAAACATATCATCGCCATTATAGTAGTATTCAACCAGAGCCTCGCCCCGCGGAATATAAGATTGGATGTCGGATACGGGCGCGGAGGCAACCGTCACCAGCGAGGCCAACTCCGGAGCCTCGCGTTGCAAATCCCGGCGCGCCTTGACGACAATGCTCCGGCTTCGGGACTTGTCCATTTTGCTATCCAGGGCTAGAATATCTTCTTCCGACTTGTCTGCGGCAACCAGGACATCGCGCACCTGTTCCACATTTCCCGCCGTCTTTACGGCAAAGTTTTTCTTGCCGGCCAGGAGATCCACCAGCGCGCGGGATTTGGAACGCTCCACATATTCGAACGCTTTCCCGTATTGTTTGTCGGCATAGAGCGACGTGATCAGGCGGTGATAAACGGCCTGCTTATTCCCGACAAATCCGATTTTGCTCGCCTCGACATTGATGGTGGACCGTTGCTGTTCGACGACCTCCGCCGCTTTTTCGTAAAACCCGATCGCTTCTTTGAGGTTGCCTTCTTTTTCGGCGATCCGTCCCCGGTCAAAGAGAATGATCCAGTGCATTTCCCCGCGATCCTGCATGTAGGGATACGCGAGAAGAGCGTCGTAGCCCTGTTTGGCCTCGGATGTGCGTCCCACTTCCATAAGGCTCTTGTTCTTCATAAACTCAAAAGAAAGCTTATTGTTGACGAAGACGTCCCACCCGCTGATGGTTTTCAGAAAGGCATTCGAGTCATCAAATTTGTAGGAAACGATATTGATAGCGTCGGAGTATTTCCTGAGGATGATGTAAATTCTGGCCAGCGCAATGTTGCGATCATCCGTGACCAGCATGTAGGGATAACCCAGATATAATCCCTTGAGCTGGTCGGCTGTGGCATTGGCCTTATCCTTTTTACCGGCCAGGGCATAGGCAATGCCCAGGACTTCCAGAATCTTGATTTCTTCAAATCGCGTCAATTGTTTATCGACAACTATTTTGTTGGCGATTTCGGCGGCCCGGACCGCCTCATCGTACTGTCCCAGTTCAATCAGGGCAATGGCCTTCAACCTCGATGGGGTTGCCGAATGGTTCCACGCGTCGGCGGTAAAATCGCCTGCATTTACTTTGCCCTGCGCCGCTTCCAGACAGGGAAAGAGTTTCCGGTAATTTTTCAATTCGCCGTAGGCCGAGCAAAGATAGATCAAGTCCTGAAAAGGCAGACCGGCGTATTTTCCCTGCTGCGGTTCAAATTCTTTGACGATTTGTGTGTAATTCGCCTCGGCGGCCAGGTTCAATCCCCGGCTGTTAAACGACGCGGCGCAACCGGTTAATAACAGCGCTGCCAGGATTGCAGCAGACAAGAAACATATCTTCTTTCCCAATGCCATAAGCAATGCCTTTCCCTGTTATTTGACAGGACCTTCTTTTTCGTGGAAGAAAGTATAGGGACATCGGACTTGCAAGTCAAGCGTATCTTGACCGGCCTGACTATCGCATGATAGGTGGGATGTCGCAATTTTCTGCATAAGACCACTGGAAAGGCAAGCTTCTTGACATTAAAATCCATATAAATTAAGCTGACCCGCAAATGGTGTAAATTCAAGGGGCATGGGCAAACCATTTATTTTTTAAAAGGAGACAGGCATGAAAAAAATATCTCAGATCGCATTGGTGGCAGCAGTGGTATTGATGTTGTTTGCGGCTTTATTGGGTATCTCTCCGGTGGCGGCGCAGGGTAGATCGGTCACCACCGTGGAAGGTGCGAAGTTTGACACAGCCGGTTCGATCAAAGACAATTTAAAAATCTATGCCGGTAAAGACGTGGTGATTCATCTCCGTTCGGGAAAATCCTTTCAGGGATATGTCAAAGCCATCGGCGATCACTTTGTTCATCTGGAAAAACTCTCGGGCCGGGATTTTTATGACGCTCTGATCCGCATCGAAGACATCACCGCCATCGAAGCGAAGTTTCGGGAATTGAAGTAGGCCAGAATGAAAATTGCGAAGGCATTCTGCAAATAATGATTCAACGCTTTTGAATTATGATCCTGTTTTTCATATAACAGAACAGCGATTCATTATAGACAAATGGATTTGTGGCTAATCGGTTAGAGACAAAATGAAACCCTTAAATCGTATATCAAATACATGAATAGAGAGCTTTGCAAAACCCCTCTATTCGTCATGCCGGCGAATACCCTGAAGATCACGAGCGCCGGCAGCGTGCCCTTCAGGGTATATCCAGGAAGCTATTGATAATACTGGATTCCGTCACTCGTTACCTTCAGGTTATTCAACAGAACGCATGACCTGAAAGGTTATGACAAAATTGTTGGTTTTATGCGGTTGTGCAAAGTTCTCAATATTACTATAATTTAATACAATTTTATGAAACAGGAGACCAGTGAAAATGAAAAAAATGAATTACTCGATTGAAGACCGTATCGCCAGGATTACCCTGGATGACGGAAAAATGAACGTGATGAACTGGGAATTTTTCAGTGAACTCAATGAATGCCTTGATAAGGCTGAAGCCGAAAATGCCCAGGTTCTTATCTTTACAGCAAAACCAGGTGTTTTTTCCGCCGGTCTGGATCTGAAGTTACTGCCGACCTTGTCTTTCCAGGAGCAGATAAAGTTTCAGAAAACTTTTGCCACGACGATGATGCGACTCTATTTATTCCCCATTCCAACGATTGCAGCCTATTGCGGACATTCCATTGCCGGCGGCGCCATTCTTTCTTATGCCTGTGATCGCTTCATGGCCGTTGACGGGCCGTATAAAATTCAAATCAACGAGATAGCCAACCATATGGTTCTGCCCAGCTGGATTCTGCTTATTTGCCGTTCTTCGATTCCTCCCGGTTACTGGAAAGAAGCTCTCTTGCACGCTCATATTTATACGCCTCGGGAGGCTTTTGAAAAAGGCATTATAGATGACCTGATTCCTGAAAAGGGTGATGTTCAGGAAGCCGCGAACGTATATGCCAGGGATCTTTTCCGGCTTGGCGTTCCCATGTATGCGGCGTCAAAAAGATTTCTGCGCCAGAAGGAAGCGGATGATGCTCTGAGAGCTTTTGACCATGAAATTCTGGAATTATTGCTAAAATAAAAATCTCTTGAGGGAATGAAAATGTCTTCTTCGCCCGTTATCATCGGTATAGCCCAGTTTACCCAAGCTAAGAAAACAGAACGACCCCTTGACCCACTGGGGCTCATGGTCAAGACAAGCCTTGAGGCATTGAGCGATGCAGGCTCATCGAGGCTGAAAGACGTTATCGATTGTGTGTATGTGATGAATCTCTTCCAGTGGTCCTACCGGGACGCACCAGGGCAGCTCTCGGCAAGACTTGGTCTTAGGCCGAGGCAGGCCTCTTATCTCCCTGTGGGAGGCAATACCCCGCAGTTGCTCGTGAACAAGGCGGCCCGGGATTTGGCTGCCGGCCGTTGCAAGGCCGTACTCATGACCGGTGCGGAAGCCATCTATTCCCTGCGAAGGGCTTTGAAGGGCGATATCGTGCTGGATTGGCCGGAGAGTGTGCCCCCGGACCGGATCGATGGAGAGAATACAAACGGCGTGGATAAGATCGAAGAGTTATACGACCTCTTTTTCCCGTCATTCATGTATCCGTTGTTTGAGACATCTTTGCGGGCGTCATCCGGCAGGTCTCCCGAAGAACATCAGATGTACATGGGAAAGTCTTTTGAACGTCTTTCCCGGATTGCTTCCCAAAACCCGTTTGCCTGGTCAAAACAGTCGTTATCCGCTCAGGTGATAGCCACGCCTACACCGGACAATCGGTATGTCGGATACCCCTATACCAAGTACATGAATGCCAATGTCGATGTGGACCAGTCTGCTGCGGTCATCATGACCACGGAAGATTCTGCGCGGTCCCTCGGTATCCCTGAGGATAAATGGGTTTATCCCATAGGCGGTGCGGACTTCAATGATGTCTGGCATGTCACACACAGACCGTGCCTTCATGAATCGCCGGCCATACGCCATGCAGCCCGCATTGCCCTTGAGCAGGCTGACCTGACCCTTGAGGACATCGATGTGTTCGACCTCTACAGCTGCTTTCCCTCAGCTTTTGAGATTGCCCGGAGAGAAATAGGCATTCCGGAGGATGACCGGAGAGACTTGAGCGTCACTGGGGGGCTTCCTTTCTTTGGCGGCCCGGGGAATAACTATTCGATGCACGCCATCGCTGCAGTCGTTGATCTGATCAGGAAGGACCGCTCGCGAAAGGCCATGGTGACGGCCAACGGCTGGTACCTGACAAAACACGCAATCGGCGTCTATGCCGGGTCATCTTCCGGACAACCGTGGGATGACCGGGATGATTCACCCGTGCAGCGCTCAATCAATGCAAAAGCCCTACCCATGCCCATTGAAAGGGCGTCAGGTTCTATGATGGTTGAGGCCTATGTCATCCAGCACGACAAGGCCGGCAAGCCGGTGAAGGGGACTGTGGTCGGCAGGCTTGAAGATGGCGGCAGGGCGTTGGCAGTTATTGACGCAGGCCTGGAAGAACTTCTGGAGATGGAGACGTTCGAGCTGGTTGGCAAGCAAGGTGATGTCCGGTATGATCAGGCAACCGGCAGGAATTTAGCTCGGTTCAATTTCAATACTTGAGCTTGATGGCTTTCATCTGCATGAAGGTCCAGCGGATGTGTGTTAACTTATGGTTTGTTATTAATAATCTTTTAAACTACAATGCGTATGCTAGGAGGAATCTTATGGATCAGCTCAGACCTTATCGTTCTTTTGTGAGTTATATCGACCGCAGTAGAGAATATTACGCTGCCCAGGGCTATGACAAACCATATACATGGCCGCACTATGACTATATTCCCTTTACTCCCCTGCGAAAGCCGCTTTCGGAATGCCGTGTCGGATTGGTAACAACCACAGGTTTGCCAAAGCCTGTCGACCCCATGCAGGCCATTATGTATCGTCGGGAGATATACGCCCAACCGGCAATTCCGCCGCCAACATCTCTCTATACCGATGATCTGTTTTGGGATAAGAAAGCCACCCACACGAAGGATGTGGACAGCTTTTTACCCGTGAACCGCCTGGCGGAGTATGCCCAAAAAGGATACATCGGATCGGCCTCACCCCGGTTCTATGGCGTACCCACTGATTACAGCCAGCCCAGGACCATCGAACGTTATGGCCCCCAGATTCTCAAATGGTGTCGCGAGGACGGTCTCGATGCCGTGATCCTTTTGGCGCTTTGACCGGTTTGCCACCAGACCGTGAGTCTGGTTGCCCGTCACCTGGAGGAGAATGGTCTTGCAACGGTCATCATGGGGTGTGCGCGGGACATTGTCGAAGAGTGCGGCGTCGCGCGCTTTGTGTTTACCGATTTTCCCCTGGGGAACCCCTCTGGCAAACCGTGGGACGCAGGGATGCAATACGCGACCGTAGGCATCGCGCTTGATCTTCTTGAACGGGCCTGGATGCCGCGTACCACGATTCAGACTCCTTACCAATGGCACAACGATGAATGGCGGGAAGCCTTCATGAAGGTTGACGCCACCAATCGCGAGGCCCTTGCCCGCGAAGGAGAGAAGCGTCGCGAAATTCAGGCCAAAGTGAAGAAAAGTTAGTCATTCATTATGCGGTCAATGAAATGCAAGTGTTTGGTATAAACCCGCCGGCAGGTTTCGGAAATGCAGCGGAAGGTGATCTATAACTCCAGTTAATGACAATTGTCGGGAAGGGAAAAAAGGATGCGACCCATTCGGGAAGTCTTGGAAGCTAAAAGTATTGCAGTTATCGGGGCATCGCGGGATCAGGAGAAGCCGGGCGCGCAGCTTCTTAAAGTTCTGAAAAGAGTTGGATATCAGGGTCATGTCGCAGGTGTAAATCCTCAGGGTGGAGAAGTTTTTGGCAACACTTTATATCGAAGTCTGGAAGAAATTCCCTTCGATGTTGAGCTGGCGGTTTTGCTTATTCCCCCCCGGTTTGTTCCTGATGCCCTGCGGGAGTGCGCCCGTAAAGGTGTCAAGGGGGTAGTGATTTCCGCGGAGGGTTTTGCGGAAACAGGGCCCCAGGGGGCAAAGTATCAGGAAGAAGTAAGCGCTATCTTAAAATCCACAGGCATGAGGGGATTTGGACCCAATACCTTGGGCTTGGTCAATACGGCAACCAAACTGACCACGTCTTATTTTGCCAATTCCTGGATGTTGATGCCCGGATCCATTGGATTTGCCGCGCAGTCCGGGATTTTTGTGGGGGCACTTCTGCGGTATTTGAGTTCCATCAATGGACTGCATCTCTCCAAAGGTATTGGTCTGGGAAACAAAGTGGATGTGAACGAAGCGGATGCTCTTTCCTACCTCATGGATGACGAGCAGACCAAGATCATCGGCCTGTATCTGGAGGATGTCAAAGATGGACGTCTGTTTCTGGAAAATCTCAGGAAGGCTGTGGCTAAAAAGCCCGTGCTCATCATCAAGAGCGGGCGGACTCAGGCGGGCGCCAGGGCTTCGGCATCTCATACGGCAAGCCTCGCGGTCGAAGACACTGTTTTTGACGGCGCTATCCGCCAGGCGGGCGCCATCCGTCTGACCGGGATCGATGATTTTATCCGCACGCTTAGAGGCTTTTTGAATATGCCCCTTCCCAAGGGAGATCGGCTGGCTTTTGTTACCTATAGCGGGGCTCAGGCTATTATGAGCATCGATGCGGCCATTGATCATGGACTGCAGGTGGCCATCCTGAGCGAAGCTACTCAGGCAAGAATTGCCAAGGTGATCGCAACGTCTTCCAAGACCAAAAACCCGATTGACATTTTTCCCGATTGGTTAGCCCATGGATATGAAAAGACAACGTCCGAGATCCTGGAAGCCCTCTTGGATGACGACGGGGTGGACGGCATTGTTTTTATTTCTTTTGCCGATGCCACGCCGGAAGTGTACCAGCCCATGGCTGATATTCTCAAGGGGGACCGCCGCAAGCCGGTCTTTTTGTCCCTGTTGGGGGATATTAAAGACAAAGAAGCCTGTCAAAAGTTTCTGGATGCGAATGGCCTGCCTTGTTATGATTTCCCCGAATATGCCGTTCGCGTCTTTGCCCATATGCGGCAATATGCAAGGACCAAAGAAAGACAGGCAGAATAGGAAACCGGTCAGTCTGTATAAGGAGACACAACCTCAAACCGCAACAGCAGGAGGAAAGCGCATGAAAGTTTTAAGAACACCCGATGAACGATTTGAGAATCTTCCCGGCTACTCTTTCGCGCCTCATTATGTAGAGATTCCTGATGGTGAAGGTGGAAATCTGAGAATCCATTACGTTGATGAGGGCACAAGAGATGCCGATGTTGTTTTGCTCATCCATGGGGAACCCACCTGGTCATTCCTTTATCGCAAGATGATCCCCATTATTGTGAAAGCCGGACATCGGGTGATCGCCCCCGATCTGGTCGGTTTCGGCAGATCCGATAAACCGGCCAGTCGGAACGATTATTCGTTTCAACGCCACGTGGATTGGATGCTGTCTTTGCTCGATAAACTCAAGTTGACGCGGATTACACTTGTTTGTCAGGACTGGGGAGGCCTCATCGGACTTCGCCTTGTCGCAGCGAAACCAGACCTCTTCGATCGGGTTATAGCCGCCAACACAGGTTTGCCTACCGGAGATGGACCGATTACCGACGCTTTTCTGGCGTGGCAGAAATATTCTAAAGAAGCTCCCCATTTCGAGGTGGGCGCCATTATCAAAATGTCCAATCCGGCCTTTTCAAAAGACAACAGTTTACCGATTCTTTCCGACGAGGTTGTTGCCGCATACGACGCGCCGTTTCCCGATGATTCCTACAAGGAAGGCGCCCGCATCTTCCCGTCACTTGTTCCCACAAAACCGGAAGATCCTTCTGCAGCGGCCAACCGTAAGGCATGGGAAGTGCTTTCAGCCTTTAAGAAGCCATTCCTGACAGCATTCAGTGATGGCGATCCGATAACACGCGGAGGTGATCACGTTTTTCAAAAGCGGATTCCCGGTACGCAGGGCCAACCCCATACAACGATTAAAGGGGCAGGGCATTTCCTGCAGGAAGACAAAGGAGAGGAATTTGCCGAAGTCACCGTAGCTTTCATCGCGAAAACGTCTGCGTAGATTGTAAATAGAACCGAACAAGGATTGGAAACTTAATATACAAGGAGAATACTGTTATGTCTAAATTACTGGAAATTCTTGGTTGTCGTTATCCTATCATACAAGGACCTATCGGGCTGTTTAACAGTCCTGAAATGGTGGCTGCCGTTTCCAATGCCGGAGCATACGGCATGCTGGCATTGGGGTTTGTCGGTGATCCTGATGAAGTAAAGAGGCTTGTTGATGACGTACGGAAATTGACGGATAAACCTTTTGGAGCAAACCTCATGCTCATGAATCCGCATAATGAAAAAATTCTTTCAATATTGGCCGGCGCCGGCATCAAAGCGGTCACAACATCTGTTGGTTCTCCGGCAAAGGTATATCCGATCATCCATAATCTCGGCATGAAAGGTATTCATGTGGTTCTTGCCTTACAGCACGCGAAAAGCGCCGTCAGCGCAGGCGCAGACGGACTGGTTGTGGTGGGATCAGAGGCCGGAGGACTTCGCACCGTAAATCCCGAATCGTCAACGATGGTTCTTGTGCCTTTGGTAGCGGATTTCGTTTCTGTACCTATTGTTGCTGCGGGAGGCATTGCCGATTCAAGGGGGTATAAAGCAGCGTTTGCGCTGGGTGCACAGGGTGTGCAGGTTGGCACGCGGTTTCTGGCATCCGAAGAGAGTCCGGCCTTTGAGCAGTGGAGACGTGCAATCGTTGAATGTGGAGACGGCGGCACTGACTTGCTACCATCTAAAAATACGAGAATGGCGGAACGAGTCATCATAACGCCTTGGATCAGGGAGAAAAAGGCCGACCCTACGGTAAAATGCATCGCCGATGAACTGGATTATCAACCGGCGAAAACAGGCCATTATGATCGAGCAGCTTTTGGCGGAGGCCAGGTCAGTGCTCTTATCAGGGACGTAAAGTCTGTAAAGGAAATTGTAGCAGAGATGGTTTCCTGACGACTGGCACTAGGATTTTCGATGAACCGGCTGCGCATATTTCAGTTGAAAAGGATCGATAACCTTATCTACGGATGCGGCCTTTGCGCCACCGGCGTACCCTGTGAATCAGAGATTCCGAAGCAACTCCAGAGAGGTGCTGTATGAGTGTGCCAATCAAGGGATCTATAGATAAAGTCGACGCCCCGACCGTTAAGCAATGGATTCAGGCCGAAGGCATAGACCTGGTAGCTATCGCCGATGCGCGAAATTTAAGTCTGGCATTTCCAACACGGCCGGCGACGGCGCTGATGCCGTCTGCCAGAAGTGTCATCGTTATGGCCGTTGCCCATTCGCTGGGCGCCGTGTATTCCCCGAATATCATGCTCTGGACGCGGAGCAAGATGCAGACATCCCGGTTGCTGGATGAAACCGCTGAAAAAATTGGCCGCCTGCTTGAACGGGAAGGATTTCTCTCTCTTCCGATTTCAGCGGATAAGCCCGTGGAGATATTTAAACACGACCCAGAGACTGGCAAAAAGTTCCGCCAGACCCGTACATCAGGGTTTATCTCGCTTAAGCATGCGGCCGTCAGTTGCGGCATGGGTGAGATAGGCGGGAACAATCTGCTGCTCACGCCAGAATTCGGGCCACATCAGCGGTTGTGTGCCATCGTGACGGAAGCGCCCCTTGCAGCCGATCCGGGTCGGGAACTCGATCTTTGTAATCACTGCGGGCGGTGCGTAAAGGCGTGTCCATCAGGGGCTTTGAAAGATGACCGCTATGATGTTGATCCCTGCTTTGCCTACTGGAGTTCCGGTTTCAAGCGTCTGCCGCCGGTGAAGTTCCGGGAATGGCCGGGATATGTCAGAATGATAGTTCAACATTTGAAACGTCGGGATCTCCTGGTGGAAATGGGTCAGACTTATATCACGGATGTGGACAATTGCATCGAGTGTATGCGTGTCTGTCCGGTGGGTGAAAATTGGAAGGAAATTCGGCCGAAGCTGCTGCCACCACAGAAATCCAGTGGGACGGAAATTCAATAGCATGGCTACGCTGAATACAAAATCATCACGGAGGAAACGATGAACAATTTAGAATTATATACGAAGTTAGCCGAACGTTATGATAAGGGACAGCTGGTCGGCGCCCCTATGACCAGGACGCTTTTAAAAATTTTCATGCACCTGTTTAACCCGGAAGAGGCTGAGGTGGCCTTGACGCTGCCCTTCGAGAAAAATCTGTCCCTCACTGAAGTCAAAACACTGTACCCGGACAAGGTCGACCGCATTGAAGAAATCCTCGACGGTATGGCAATCAAAGGCACCGTTTATCGTGATATAAGACCGGGGAAGGAGAAGAAGTACCGGTTGCTGCCCTCCCTGGTCGGGTGGCAGGAAACACCATTTTGGCACGGCCGGGAAACTGAGCAGGCCAAAGTACTGAGTCCGCTTTACAAGGAGTACCACAAGGAGGCCTTTGCCGCGGAAATGGCCAGAGGCGTACCCCTGATGCGGGTGATTCCCGTTGACACATCGCTCAAAGCGACATCCGATATCCTCCCTTTCGACGAAATCAAGCCGCTGATCGATGCTTCTTCCTATCAGGCGGTAGGCCACTGTCCCTGCCGCGTTACGGCTAAATTTCGGGGTGAGGGCTGTCAATACACAACAGAGAACTGCCTCCATTTCGGCAACATGGGGCGTTACATGGTCGTGCATGGTATGGCCAGGGAAATCACAAAAGAAGAAGCCTTGAAAATACTGAAAGCGGCGGACGACGAAGGACTGGTTCATATCATCGACAACATCGAAGGGTACATGCATACCATCTGCAACTGCTGCCGATGCTGCTGTTCATTCCTGGTTCCTATCAACGAAAACTGGGGCCTGGATATTCTCTCCTATTCCAATTATTTGGCTGGGGTGGATGGTGATATATGTATCGGTTGTGGTGTTTGCACGGATCGTTGTCCTGTAGGTGCTGTCCAAGTGATAGACGACGTGTCGCAGGTGAATGAATCCATTTGTATCGGCTGTGGCGCCTGTACGTCCACCTGCTCCACGGAAGCGATTCGTCTCAGCCGGCGGCAGGACGTCAAGCCGCCGCTGCAGGTCCATGAATTTGCCGCAGCGAGGTTGAAATAAGACCCCATTTGGTTGATATGCAAACAATTTTCATAATATACTACTACTTCGAGGGAGGATTTTATTTATGGCAGAGAAGATTGAGATCAAAGACGAGTGGAAGGCACAACTCGGCATCGACTCTCCGCCCTGGACCTACGAGGTGACCACCACCAGCATCCGTGCCTTTGCCAGAGGCGTGGGGTATACCGACCCGGTTTATTATGATATCGATGTTGCCAGGGCGGCGGGGTACCAAAATTTGCCGGCGCCCCCGTGCTACCTGGGCACCCCGGTGTTTATCCCCGGCAAATCCGATGACACGTTTTCCGGACCGGTGAATTCCGGTATGAGTCTTCTTCAGTTCGAGCTGGTCAATGTTCTTGATGGCGGCACAGAAGTCGAATATTTCGACTCCATTTGCGCAGGAGACATTCTGACGGCCGTCAATCGACTGGTCGGACTCGATGTGCGCGAAAGCAAGGCGCTCGGGCAGATGCTGATCCTTAGCCTGGAAATGGAATACAAGAATCCAACCGGAAAAGTAGTCATGATTTCACGCGGTCAGACAATCTTATATTAAGGAGAAATAAAAATGGCTCTCACATGGGATAACATAAAAGAAGGGGATGCGTTGCCGGAAATGAAAAAAACACCGGGCGTCACCCAATTGGTAAAATATGCGGCGGGAGGCGGTGATTTTAACCCAATGCATCATGATTACAATTTTTTCCAATCCAAGGCGATCGGTTCCATCATCGTCCACGGTCGATTTAAATGGTCCTCTCTCGGCGAACTCGTGTCCAACTGGCTGGGTCACCAGGGACGAATCAAGAAGGTTTCCTGCCAGTATCGGGGTATGGATTTTCCGGATCAGGAAATGACCGTCAAAGGCGTTGTCGAGAGGAAATGGCAGGAAGGCGGAGAAAAACTAGTGGAAGTTGCTGTCTGGACTGAAAACGCGGAAGGCAAACTGACGACTCCAGGTAAGGCTGTTGTTATATTTAAATAAGGGAGAGCAGGAGGAACATCTTCCGTTCAATAAGGTTCATAACACACAGGAGCGAAAAGGGGAAATATTATGACTGATTTATCCGCGTACCATGAGGCCGGGCGCCGGCTCATTGAAAAGCTGAGGCTTTATACCGATCCCGTGGCCATCAAATACATCCGGGATGTTGCGGAGATACCTGACCAGGCCCGCAGGCCTTCGGCAAAAGGTCAGAAGTGGGCACTCTGCCAGGCATTCACCTATGCCCGCCGCCATCGAATGCATGTGGCGATGACATCCGACGATAACTTCTGCATCCCTTCAACAGTGGGGCATCGCTGGGAAGACGTGCCCAATGAAGATCTGATTGAAAGCCAGGTGCGACAGGGTTGGCATAAAGACCGGGCAGCCGAAGAGAAAAGGTTTGCGTTCGCCATGAATCTGATCGGTGAAGCGAATTACGAGCGGATGGCCGAATTCAAGGGATTTGTCTGTTCGCCTCTGGCTGATGCGCTTGTTACACCCGATTCGATACTGATCTATGGTGATGGCGTCCAGATCACTCACATCATCCAGGCACTGACCTACGAGTATAAGTACCCTGTTACTTCTTCCTTTGAAGGGTTCGGCGAATCATGCCAGAAAGGGGCTCTGATGCCTTTCTTGACGGGGAAGCCGCAAGTTGTCATTCCGGGGATGGGCGATCGTGCATTCTCCGGTACAACCGAAAACGAAATAGCCATCGGGATTCCGGGCCATCTCGTTTTCTATGTCCTCGGTAATCTCTTCAAGTCCGGCGGACGCCTCAATATCGGGCAGCCGGTGAGAACCGTCCTGCCCAACAACATTACGGAGCGAATGACGCCAGGCTATTCTTTTATGTATGACAAGATTCAGGAATACAAAAATACAAAGGAGAAATAAAATGGAGCTATGTATTCTGCCGACAAAGGAACAGTTTTCACAGTTGATGGCCATGGATTATCAGGGACCCATTTACATGATCAACCTGCTTAGGTTTAAACCCGATGGCGGGGTGGCGCTGTACGAAAAATATGGCGAGACCTGCGCAGTCATCTGGAAGAGGATCGGCCTCAAACTGGTGCTCCGGACAAAAAGCGCTCCCCTGACCATCATCGGCGGGGAAGCCTGGGACGAAGTTATTATCGTCTTGTATCCCAGTGTTGCCGCTTTTATCGATATGAACCGGGACAAGGAGTACCAGGCAAATGTCCGATACCGTCATGAAGCCTTGACAGACTCGCGCCTGTATCTAATAAAAGCCGAGGAGACAGACGTTTCGTTTTCAAATGAATGATGGGAAAAAGGAGATCAGCGCCGGTCTACTTGGCTAAGCAAGCGTATGATGTTGGACCGCAATCCGGATCAATTAATGCTCTGGAATTAATTTTAGAATCACGATATGAGTAACCCCATGGAAACCAATCAACGAACGATGCCGGAACAGGAACGCGCAACGTATGCCCAATTCATTGAATGGCTCAAGCAGAGCTGGTATGGTGTTCCGGATTCTGATGTCCTGCTGCCCTATGTAGCCGCGCGTTACACACCGGAAGAGGCAGCAATCCTCACCGGCATGCCCTTTACGCCGAAGACACTGGCTGAACTTTCGGATTTAACTAAAACCGGCACGGATGTGCTGGGGCCGAAACTAGACGCACTGGCCTCCAAAGGGCTTGTCTACAAGCAGGGTCAAGAGAATCGAGAACGCTATTATTTAAACGACATTTTTTTCATCTACCGCAGCTTCGGTTGGCCCGGCCGTCGTGACGAGTATGACCAACGCGTGGGGCCGCTTCAACACAAGTATCTGACCGGCGGGTTAATGTCACTGTGGCGGAATGTTAAAGAGAAAGGTTTGCGGGTACTGCCGATAGAAGTCACAATCGAAGATACAAGCGGTGTACTGCCCTATGAAGAAGTGCGCAAGATATTGGATAAAGTCGAGTACTTCACGGTGAGCCACTGTCCCTGCCGGCATCCCAATAATCTTGACCCGGACTCACCGGATTGCCGTTATCCCACGGAGGTCTGCCTGCATTTTGATAAGCTCGGGCATTATATCGTGGAAAACGGCATGGGCAGGGAGATCACCAGGCGGGAGACGGAAGAGATACTCAAGCGCTGTGCTGATCTGGGGCTTATCCACGGCATCTCCAATCATCAGGAGAAGCCTGATACCATCTGCAACTGCTGCAGTGACTGCTGTATCTGGTTTTTGGCCATGAAAAATTATGGGCATGCCGGAAGTTTGACTCCCTCAAACTTCCGCATTATGATCAACCCATCCACCTGTGTGGGCTGCGGTTTGTGTGTGAAGCGCTGCCCCATGGAAGCCCTGAATTTAATGGCTGCGCCGTCGGTTAAGGGACGCAAGGCCACGGTTGCAGGCAAAAACGGCAGGCAGCGAGAACTGACCAATAAGACCGGCAAGGTTGCTGAGCTTAATCCCGAGCGCTGCATAGGTTGCGGCGTATGTGCCTATAAATGTCCGTCGCAATCGCTTACCATGGAGCGCAACCCCGTTTCGCATCATCCGCCGCAAACCGGGCGCGATTGGGGAATGCAATTCATGACTGACGCCAGATGATTTCAACACGGCACTCAGGAGGTGGATAGTATTGTTTTATGTTGCTTGCTGACACCAGGCCTGAAGTGTATCAGCCCATGGCAGATATTCTCAGGGTGTACTGCCGCAAGCCGGTGCTGTTGATGTGTCAGGTCAGGTAATCGGAAATTAAAATAAAGGAGACATCCCATGAAAGTGATCGCATTAAACGCCAGCGCGCGCAAAGACGGCAATACGGCGATATTGCTCAACACGGTTCTTGATGAATTGAAAAATGAAGGCATTAAGACAGACATGATTCAGTTTGCGGGTAAAACGCTTCGGGGTTGCACGGCCTGCAATAAGTGCATGAAGACGCTGGACAAGCATTGCGCGGTTAAAAAAGATATACTCAACGATATCATGGATCAGATGCTTTCCGCCGACGGAATCCTGCTGGGGTCGCCGACTTATTTCTCCGATGTGACGGCCAATATGCGGGCGTTTATCGAGCGATCGGGACGGGTCTCCCGGGCTAACAATTACATGCTGAAGCGCAAGGTGGGTGCCGGCGTGGTTGCTGTGCGCCGCGCCGGAGCCATACCCGCTTTCACCGGGATGTTTTTATATCTGCACTATATGCAGATGGTCATTCCCGGTTCCAGTTACTGGAATGTAGGTATCGGCAGAGATATTGGTGACGTTCTGAAAGATGAAGAAGGCTTGCAGACCATGAAGACCCTCGGACAAAATATGGCCTGGCTGCTTAAAAAAGTAGCTGATCCCAAAAAGAAGTAACGGCAGGCAAAAATTTTCGCATCACCACGCAAGAAAACAACAGTCACAGGGTGATTTCTATCAGGGCTTTCTTTTCGGCTGCTTATCCTGCTTGTTTCTTGACTTCTGTTTCTGTTTATCAGCGTCTTGTCTCTGGCCTTTTTCCTTATCTTTCTTACCGCCCTTGTCTCCCATGACATCTCTCCTTTTCTGCTTTTCTAGAACAGTTTTTTACGGCGCGATTTCTGTTACAGACATAGTAGGTTCATTATGAACAGGCTGACTTTTTTAATCCCGCTGTTGCGGGACGAGCGTTAATTCGCCGTAGCTTGCTGCGATATGATGACATTCATTTCATACCTCGACAGCTTGCTGCGAGGTTGTTGATGGTTGCAGAGGTTTTCCGACAATGTTGTCTGTGAAAATCGGTTCCGCAGTCTCTGAGCCTGTTTTGGGAGCACTTGTCTTTGCATGTGCCCTTTGCCGCCGGGCCAACATGCGTTTTGATGCTTTATCTGTTTGTTTTTGCTGCCTTGCTCTTTCTTTTGCCTGCGTTCCAAAGTTAGACATGAGCTTTCCCATTTTAAAACTCCTAATTTCTTACCTTTTCTACAAATGTAAAAGAATATGCAGAAAATAGAGAGGCGCTCCAAGATAGTATATCTTCATAGAGCGCCTCTTTCTTCTTTACCTGAGATTTAATTAAAGGGGTTTTACGTTTTCCGCTGCCGGGCCTTTTGCTCCCTGAACGACATCGAAGCTCACAGCCTGTCCCTCGGTTAGTGTTTTGAAACCAGCGGCTTGAATAGCACTGAAATGGACGAAAACGTCCCCGCCATCACTCTTCTCGATAAACCCAAAGCCCTTACTTTCGTTGAACCATTTAACTTTACCTTCTGACATAATTAGGATCCTCCTTTCCTAAAATTTACCTAAAGTCGAATGCCTTTATGACAGAAATAAAGAAACCATCAACACTCTAAAGAGTAAGGTGGCGGCCTTTTCACTTCAAATTGTCATAACGCAACTTTTACTGTACCCTGATAACAAAAGACCAGCAGAACAGTGCGGATATGATTGAACCCTACTTTACCTGCGATTCAATGTCAAGTTATATGAATAAGATTTCATTCATGAAGCTGATTAATATATATTGAATGTCTCACTGGCAATCTTGACACCTTCCACGTAAAGGTCCACACGGTAGGTGCCCGCAATCCATGTGTTGGACGCTTTTTCTCTCCAGCCATACCCGGTATTATGATGGGAATAAGTCCAGTTTTCAAGGACATAAGGGTTAAATGTCGAACGAAATATCTCTATGGAGCTAGGATTATGCCAGATGTGTTCAATAACAAATTCTTTCTTTTTACCTTGAGCTGGATACTCAAGGGTAAGCTCCCAATTCACATATCGCGTTCCCGTTCTGGAAAAACTGGTCCTGTATGAACGCTGATCCATCGGAGGCGCATCATAGCCGCTTTCGAAAAACTTGACGTGGGTCACTTTTGCGTTCAGAAAATCAATAGACCTTGTGCCTCTAACCGCTTCCGCTTTGGCCACATGGGCAAGTCTTAGTTTTTCTTCATTGAGTTTTCTGCGTTCCTCTTCCATCCGGCGCCTTGTCTCGGCAAGAGCGTTCTTTTCAGCAAGAAGCGCCGCTTCTTTGCGCAGTCCTTCCTTTTCCTCCGCTAACTTTCTTCGTTCTTCTTCCAAATCGGTTTTCTCAAAAACCGTATTGGGAAGTGTCGGCTGTCTTGCCCCGCCGGTATTAAAGTAAAAATCACCACTCAAGGACGACAATTCCCATGGAATCTGCAGTCCGTTCGTTTTATTAGCCAGTTCCTGACGTATTTTTTTGAATAAATGTTCAATAGGCAAGTTGGGCGTGATCATGTGCTTTAAAAGGGATTCAGTGTAGGGGCTGTTGCGTCCTTTGCCGTCGGCGGCCACATTTCCGGGGCTTGTGGAATAAGTAATAAAAGTGCCCCGCGGTGCTGAAGGAATAATGCTGAGACCGCGGCTGGCTGAACGAAAACTTCGGCTGAAGGGATTGTCGCGACAGGCGTCAAGAATGACTATATTCATGCCGTTTGCGGCGTTATCCATTTCGTCAAGAATTCTCCCTGCATTGACCGCCCGGTACTTGATATCCGATTCCTTCTTAATGTTTGCACCTATCGGAATAAGATAGTTCGATCCATAAACCTGAATGCCATGGCCGGCATAGAAAAATAAACCGATACCGCCCTTTTTCAGCCGATTGCCGAAATCCTCAATGGCTTCTTCCATCACTTCAAGATTGGCGTTATTTTTGAGAATTACCGTAAACCCGAGTTTTTTTAAGGCTGCCGCCATATCCGAGGCATCATTGACGGGATTAGCCAGAGGCGCGGCATCATAACTGCCGTTGCCAATGACAAGCGCTAACCTTTGTTCGGCGGCTGCCGGCAAACTAACGGTGATGAATAAAAGGAACAGCAATGATGTAATGATCACTTTTTTCATGATGCAGATTCTAGCAGAAATTAAAAAATAAAAATACCTTTGTCTATATTCTCGTGACGATATATTTCCTTTACAGCGGTGAAAAATATTTGTAGGCTTTGAACAAGAAATAAAAGAAAGAAACGGAAAAATGTATAATGAAGCAAAAAATAATAAAACCGGCCGCCGACTTTCGGCGGTTATCAATACCCCTGATCATTTTAGTACTGACAGTGTTTCAACTTCAACCGGCCCTGGCCCTGCCTTTCCAGGACAGTTCCCACGCTGTTCCCGCCGCGGCCATGAAGCTTGTTCAGTTCGGGGCTGATCCCAAAGCCGGATTCGATGCCCGGGCCGCCGCTACGCTTGTGGACTATGTTTTCGGATCAAAGCCGAATAAGGAAGCTGATCTCCCGATATTCCAGAAAACCCCTGGAGCCTATTATGAATTCGACACAAGGATAAGTTTCTCCAATTTTCTGCAATACTCCTACAGCAACCAAATTCCTTCGGTTCTAACAAGCCCGTCGTCTCTGCGCTATTCTCTGTGGACCGGCTCCCAGGGGAAATTACAAAAATTGCCCAACAGTTGGATATTGGTCTTGCCGGATGGCAAGCCCGTAATCATTCGAGGATCACAACGCGACGGCATCACGCCGGATCTTACCACCGGTGTTTACTATGAATACGAACTGAATAGAACGCTTATCCTTTTTAATCACAAGGGACGGCAGGCGCTTATTTCCATTTCCAAACAAATTAATATATCCGATGTTGGGAAAAAAGGCTTCATTCTGGGGGATGATGACGATTGGAATTACTACTATTCGGGCGAACCCGGCTCGGCTAAAGCAGGTCTGGGCTGGGTTAAATCCTATATCTACGACTATTTTTCCGTGAGCGTTCATGTCGAGACGGGCTCTTCGCCATCCATGGTCAGAACCGGAATATTTCAATGGATTCGGGCCGGATGGTCTGGAATTAATTTTGTTCAAACGGAGCATATCATCAAGGGAATGAAGCGGTATGCCAAAAATTCAAAAACCATCCTTGAATCGCCAAGCCTACCCGCGCCAAACCAGATAGCCTCCGCTTATCAACGGCTTTCATCCTTGCCCCAAAGTGATTTACTGGAAAAATATGCGGCCTTGCAGCAGGCCCGACAGTCCCTGGCCGTTCAGAGCGGGAAAATCGAAACAACCAAAATTAAAAAAAATGACTCTTATACCGGCATCCCGAAAGAGCAAATCGTCGAAGAATTGATGCTGGAGTATTTGAAGGGTGTTCTTGGCAAATCATCCTTGTTAGGGAAGCAAGTCGTTTTGGGTATGAATTAATCAGGAGTGAACGGATAAAGTCTCTCATGAATAAACCAATCATTGCAACTTTAGGAGGATAAGATGAATTTTTCACAGTTTTCACTGGAAGGTAAAGTCGCCCTGATCACCGGCGGGAGCCGCGGCATAGGCCGCGCCAGTGCCCTCGCCCTCGCCGACGCAGGCGCGAACGTGATCGTGAGCAGCAGGAAAATCGCGGATCTCGAACCGGTGGCGGAGGAATTAAGGGCCAAAGGTGTCAAGTCTATGGCCATAGCGGCGCACAACGCCAAGACCGAAGATTCGAAGGCGCTGGTGGAAAAGGTCATGCAGGCGTTCGGCAGGATTGATATCCTCTTGAACAACGCGGGCACCAACCCCTATTATGGTCCAATCATGGACCAAGACGAAAAGACCTATGACATCACCATGAATGTTAATCTGAAAGGCATTTTTATCCTGAGCCAGCTTACGGCGAAAATTATGAAGCCGCAGGGCGGGGGATGCATCATAAACACGTCGTCCATCGGTGGCCTGAGAGCAGGCGACCTGGGTGTGTATTGCATATCCAAAGCGGCGGTCATCATGCTCACGCAGGTCATGGCCAAGGAGTGGGGGCAGTTCAATATAAGGGTGAACGCCATCGCACCGGGTATCATCAAGACGCGCCTCAGCGAAGCGCTATGGAAAGATCCGGAAGTCAACGACAAAGCCCTAGGCAGTATCCCCCTGATGCGGCTCGGCGAGCCTGAGGAAATTGCCGGCACAGTCGTGTTCCTTGCATCTAAAGCGGGAAGCTATATCACCGGGGAAACGATTGTTGTTGATGGCGGGCGCCTCCACGGCGAACCGGCGCATCTGCAAAAGAAAACCCCCTGAGGACAAGTCAGGTCAAGCGGGTCAAAGCGGGCGCCTGAAGCGTTGATGTGATGGGTTCATGCCCGATCCGTCGGCACATGCCGTCGAACTGTCCTGTCGCATCTGTAGTCAATCAAAATACTTCCTTGACATACCACTTCTATTTGGCTATATGGCAAAATAAGAAAAGGAGCATGACTTATGAAAAGCAGGCTTAGACCGCAGTATGAAGCGCGGGCGAGAATTATCAAGGCAATGGCTCACCCCAGCCGTCTATTTATTATCGAAGAACTGCAAAAGCAGGAACGATGCGTGGGGGAACTCACCGAAATGATCGGATCGGATACGTCCACGGTCTCCAAGCACTTGAGCGTTTTGAGAAACGCCGGGCTGGTATCCGATGAAAAACGCGCAAATTCCATATATTATACCTTACGTTGTCCTTGTGTTATGGACTTCATCGGCTGTGTGGAAGAGGTATTGTCGGCCAATGCCAAAGAACATGCAGATATTTTGAAGTGTTGTAAAAAATAAAAGGAGGTCGAAGATGAAAATTGAAATTTTAGGCACAGGTTGTGCCAAATGTCATAAACTCGACGAACTTGTCCGAGAAATCGTTAAGGAATCGGGCGTTAGCGCTGAAATCACCAAGGTTGAGGACATCAAAAAAATAATGAGTTATGGCGTCATGACGACACCCGCTTTGGTGATTGACGGGCAAGTTAAAGTTGCCGGCAAAATTCCATCTGTAGAAGAAATTAAGCAAATGATCGGCATTAAATAATAAGGAGTAGCGACATGTCTGAATGCTGCACTACGCCCGACAGCAACAAACAAAATAGGCGAAAATATATTCCCTTTCTGCTGATACCGCTGGCGATTATCGTTTATATTTTTTTGGAACAGGGCGTTGAATTTTTTGTCTATCGAGTATTGCAATTGGACAAATCAGCGCATTTGACCGAAGCGATCCGTTTTTTTCTCTACGACACCCCCAAGGTGCTTATCCTTCTGACGGTTATTGTCTTTGCTGTGGGAATTATCCGCTCCTATTTTTCACCGGAAAAAACAAGAAAAGCACTGGAAGGCAAACCCTTATTTGTCGGCAATGTCATGGCTGCCTCACTGGGTATCGTAACACCCTTTTGCTCCTGTTCGGCGGTTCCTCTCTTTATCGGTTTTGTGGAAAGCGGGATTCCGTTGGGTGTTACCTTTTCTTTCCTTGTCGCCGCTCCCATGATCAACGAAGTTGCGCTGGTCTTGCTGTTTGGCCTTTTTGGTTGGAAGACTGCCCTGCTTTATGCAGGCACGGGATTGCTCATCGCTATCGTTTCCGGCTGGGTGATCGGCAAACTTAAAGTA
>CAIVDK010000358.1 GCA_903904655.1 uncultured delta proteobacterium
CAATCTGACCGTGTCGCAGAAAAAATATTAGAGACTTTTCAGCCGAGTATAGACTGGATAGATCTTCCTGAAGCCGCTTCGATCCTGGCCTGTATGTGTCGAGTATTTTCATATCGCCTTAAAATATTATCTCTACCTTCCGGATTTTTTTCCATCTTCTCTTTAAATCGTCGTCCGTAGTCCAGTTCCAGAGAGGCACTATTGCAGATTTTGTCTGCAAAATAAACAATCTGAACTTCTGTGAGGCAAGCAGGCAGAGGTGTGGAAAGATCTATATGTTGGGAGACAATATCCGCAACTTTGGGAAATCCAAGTGACAAAAGAAGTTGAGCGCCGGCACCCGCATGATTTTTTTCTTTCCGTTTGATATCATGAAGAAGCGCCCCGGCCATGATCAGGTTGGTATCAAGATCAATAGCAATATTCTGGAGCTGACGCTGCTTTGCCCCAACAGCCTCGGCCAGCCGCAGGGAAGTTTCAGCAACCAGTTGCAGATGGGCTTTTAGAGTCTCTTCCCCTTCCAGGTATGCATTGATAATGGAAAGGCACTCCTGCCTGTCGGGAATATCTATTTTATTGTATTTTTCCTGGAGACCATCATAATCTGACTGAGTGTCCGCGTCCATCAGAATGGCGCGATCATGAACCTGTACAATTTTTTTCTGCCTCTGCCTGGAAATGAGATGGCCCAGATTGGAGTCAGCTCCCAGACAGAGAATCTCTGGAATGAGCCGGGCCGGAATCAGCGGTGGGTGGCCGTCTTCCCCTTCAAATTGAGGAATGATAATATTGCGGGAAGTTATTAAATCGTCAGAAATATCAGTAAAAGAAGAAATCAGGGCATGAATTGTTGCTTGTCTGATCAGGGGAATATCCGCGGGTAAGAGAAAAAAACCGGTGCTACGCGGTGAGATTTCCCGTACTCCTGTCTGGATAGAACTGAGCATGCCGGTTTTGAAATTCGGATTAAAAACAGTTTTTGCGCCAGCCTGACTGATCAGCGGCTCGATCATTTCATTATTGTGGCCGGTGACGACAATAATGTCTTCAATTCCGCACTGCCTAAATAAAAGTATCACTTTTTCAATAAGGGTATGGCGGCCCAGCTTCAGCAGGGGTTTATACTGTTCAAACCGTGTGGACATTCCTGCTGCCGGAATAAGAGCGGATAGATGAAGGGCGGAGTCTGCCATTACCCGCGCCTGACTTTGATGATCTCGCCGATAATGCTCACGGCAATCTCTGCCGGAGTTTCTGAATTGATGTCCAGACCAATGGGCGAGTGAACACTGGAAAGGGTCTCTCTGGAAATTCCCTTTCTTTCAAGATTGGCATAAATTTTATCACGCTTGGTTCTGCTGCCAATCATTCCGATATAGGCGGCATCTGTTTTAATTGCCGCCTCAAGAACTATCTGATCATAGAGATGCCCTCGGGTAAGGATTACAATATATGATTTTCCATCAATGGCGAGGTTGTCAAAGGCATGGTCAAAATGGTCAACGACATGAAGAGCTTCAACGTGAGGAAACCGCTGCCGATTGGCAAACTCTTCCCGGTCATCAATGACAATCGTTTGAAAGTCTGTGATCTGGGCCATTCTTGCCAGCTGAAATCCCACATGGCCGCCGCCGAAAATATAAATTTTATCACGCATGGAGATGGGTTCAATGATGTACGCATCCAGTCCATGATTGTAAATCACCGGTGATGAACCGGGAAACTGATTATCTTGAATCGCATCCAAAAGAGCTTTGGGCACCTGATGCATCATAGAGTCCGTATCGGCCGCTGTTTTGTTTTTGCAGGGAATCAGCCTTTTTTGAGTTGTAAAATCAGACTTGCTGTCCCCCTCAATTTTGGAAACAAGAAATGCTCTTCTCCCTTCTTTCTCCAGTTCAAGCAGAGCGCTAAACAGAGCTATCAGCTCCGGACTCGGCACAAAGGTCTCAATTATAACTGAAAGTGAACCTCCGCAGACCATATCCAGACCATCTGAAACCTCCCGATTCAGGATAAGTTCAATGATCCGGCATCTGTTCTGCGCCAGCAGATTAAGACAGGCATCCATGACTCTGGCTTCAACTAGCCCCCCGCCGACGGTGCCGTAAATTCTCCTGTCTTTTAGCATGACCATTTTGCTTCCCGATGTTCTGGGTGTAGATCCCCTGTCAGCCATGATGGTGGCCACGGCAAAAGGTTGCCCTTGTTTCAGGCAGTCCAGTATTTGTTGAGTGAATAGCTCCATAATTTAGTGTGAAACTCCAATTCCGAAAGTAATTGAATCATTATCATACAATACCAATAATTCAAGGCTATATTTGAGTCGAATTGCAATTGCTTTAATTTTATGTTGACATCCGAGGCTTGAGTAATTAAAGATAACCATCTTTTTTTGTAATATTTTATCATAGACTAACAAAGGGGATAAGCAATGCCTAAACTATCTAAAGGTATTAAGACAGGTAAAAGTGTAAGGAAAACCTCAACCGCACAACCATCCGAAATCAAGATAAGGATCAATGGGCGCTGGCATAATTTTGCACAAGAGCGAGACATCACATCAACTATGACTCTCTCTTATCTGTTGAGAGAAAAACTTGGTTATACCGGGCTCAAGGTTTCCTGTGACGAAGGTGCCTGCGGAGCCTGTACTGTGATCATGGATGGCAAAGCTATATTGTCGTGCATGATGCTGGCTGTTGAAGCAAACGGCCATGAGATAACCACGATAGAGGGGCTCAAGAAGGATGATCCTGTGGTAGAAGCATTTGCACAGCAGTGTGAACCTGGTTATGGCACTGCTCTCCAGTGTGGAATCTGCACTCCCGGTTTTGTGATGAGCACCAGAGCTTTGCTCAATGATAATCCCAGGCCGACTATGACTGAAGTAAAGGAGGCTC
>CAIVDK010000359.1 GCA_903904655.1 uncultured delta proteobacterium
AGGCGGGGAATTGTCGTTACCCCCTTTAAAAAGGGGCCGGATTACATTGACGCTGCCTGGTTAAGCCAAGCAGCGTCTCGTTCCTGCCATAATCTGGATACTTTTTTAATGGGCACTAAGCAGGTTGTTCGTTCTTTTTTCCGCCATGCGCCGGCAGGCCAAATAGCTCTGATCGAAGGAAACCGGGGCCTCTACGATGGTGTCAACGCAGCAGGCGAGTTCAGTACGGCGGAACTAGCCAAGCTGCTCCATGCGCCGGTGATTCTGGTTGTTGATTGTGATAAGATCACGCGGACAGTGGCGGCCTTGGTTCTTGGCTGCTGTCACCTTGATTCTACCGTGGATATTCGGGGTGTGATTCTCAACAAGGTAGGCAGCAAACGTCATGCACGGGTAGTTCAACAATCCATTGAGGATTATTGCCACCTTCCCGTTTTAGGGACAGTACCGAGGCTAAAAGAGCTTAAATTTACGGAACGGCAATTGGGGTTGATCCCACCCCAGGAGCACGAAGGCCTTGATATGGCACTTTGCCGGGCCGCAACCATTGCAGAAGAATGTCTGGATATCGATGGGCTTATCCGGGAGGCGGAAGGCGCGACGCCCTGGCAGATGGAGAATTTTTCAAGTGTCGTCCATCCGAACAATGCTGTTTCGGAACCTGTGACAATAGGTGTTATAAGGGATGTCGCCTTTCAGTTTTATTATGAAGAAAATATCGAAGCCCTGATCGATGGCGGCGCAAAAGTTGTGCAGATAAGCGCTCTGAATGAAAAAATCCTGCCGTCTGTGGATGCCTTATACATTGGCGGTGGTTTTCCCGAAACGCAGGCAAAGCAGCTCGCTGATAATGAAGAGTTCCGATCTTCGTTACGCAAGGTTGCCGAGGAAGGTCTGCCGATCTATGCCGAATGTGGCGGCTTTATGTATTTGGGTGAATCTCTGACCATCGGTGATCAGCGCTACCCAATGGTCGGTGCGTTACCGGTTGACTTTGAAATGGAAAAGCGGCCGCAGGGTCATGGATATACGACTTTGGTTGTAGACAGGGAAAATCCTTTTTTCCCCGTCGGTACCAGTTTAAACGGTCATGAGTTTCATTACGGCAGGATCCTTTCCAAGAAGAACGAAGAGGAAGTTTATACCGCCTGTCATGTTCTGCGGGGAACGGGAATGGGGAAGGAAAGAGACGGCATGGTCAGGAAAAATATACTCGCCGGATTCACCCACCTTCATGCTTTGGGAACACCAGAGTGGGCGAATGCTCTCATCGCAGCAGGCAGGAGGTATCAAAGTGAGAGGCAGTTTGTCCCCCGTTGAAAAAGGGGGGAACAAAGGAAAATAAAACATAAAATAATTAAATAAATATGAATTATAGAAGGAGGTTTATTAGAAATGTCACAAATTGAATTAGCCGGAAAAACGTATGAAGTGGATGAAGACGGGTTTCTGGAAGAACTAGACAAATGGAACGAAGAGTTCGCTCAGGCTTATGCCCACACTGAAGACATCGAAGGCCCTTTGACGGAAGATCATTGGAAGGTGATTAACTATCTGCGGAATTATTTTCAGCAGTTCGGCATTGCGCCCATGATCCGAAAGATTTGTAAAGACCTGGGAATTGATATGACGAAGCTCTATGAACTATTTCCCACAGGACCGGCAAAGGGAGCCTGCAAGCTGGCGGGCCTTTCAAAACCGACTGGTTGCGTCTGAGAAGAAGAGGAATTATCCTAATGGGATTTTATGTTTTATCTTATTTGTGTATCGCGGTGTTCATCATTGCGACCGGTTGCCTGATTTACAGGCAACTAAGCTTTCCCCTGCATGTCCGCTGGGAAATATATCCTGTCCGGCATGAAACGATTGCCAGGGTGGCCTATGGCGGCTCTTACATGGAAGAGCTGAACTGGTGGGAAAAGAAATATAAAAGCTCGCTTATCAATGAACTCAAATATATGGTGCCAGAAATTTTATTTCTCAGAGGCTTGTGGAAGGAAAACAGAAACCTCTGGTGGCTCTCCTTCCCCTTTCATTTCGGAATGTATCTGATGATTGCGACCTTCGCACTTCTGCTGCTTCATGCCTTCTTTACGCTGTGGGGATTGCCTGTTTTTGCCGCAGGCGGCTCCGTAAGCATCCTGCTTTCCGGCCTGATCGTCGTCACAGGATGGAGCGGCCTGATTCTGGGGAATATCGGCAGCATTGGTGTACTCTACAAACGCATGACAGAAGCGGAGCTGAGAAATTATTCATCTTTCGGCGATTATTTTAATATCCTTTTCATCTTTCTATTTTTTCTTTCCGCCTTCATTACCTGTCTCTTTTTTGACCCCTTTCTTGCAGGCGCAAAGGCCTACACGCTCGGCCTGTTGACAGGCGGGCATTCTCTGAATTCTTACATGCCCGGTCAAAGTGTCTCCGGTAGCCTGGCCATTGTGTCGGCATCGCTTCTGGTTGCCTACATCCCGCTTACGCACATGTCTCACATGTATATGAAGTATTTCTTGTATCACGATGTGAAATGGGACGATGCCCCGAACTTGCCCGGCGGTAAGATCGAAGCGGCCATTAAAAATAATCTTAAATTCAAACCAACCTGGAAGGCAAAACATATTGAAGCGGACGGTCAGAAATCATGGAAAGACATCGCGGCTGCAGCACCCAAGGAGATGAAATGAATACATCCCTGAAACCATCCGACATCTCCAAGCCGTCTGACTGCTTATGTCACATTGAGCCGGGTGAGCTCTCCTTGTTGCCTCCTCCCTATGAGGATTTCAATCAGACAGCAATACCGCCGCTGAAACCGGAAAAGATCAAAAACATTGAAGCGTCTCTGGACGACACAGTGGCTATCGGCATCCCCAAGCCCGCAAGCGCTGAAGAAGAAAAGGAGCTGGTGCATCAGTTTCTCGGCGGTCTGAAAAAACTCTTTGAGAAAGAAAATAACTGGACCTTTTTGCAGCCGCTGCTGCTTTCTATGGAACACTGCGCCAAATGCCAAACCTGTTCTAATGCCTGCCCCGTTTATGAAATGAGTGGCAGGAAGGAAATCCATCGTCCTATTTTCCGTGCCGAAGTTCTGCGGCGGATTTACAAGAAATACCTTAAGCCGGGCGGGAAAATCACCGCCAAGTTAACCGGCGATATTGATTTGAACTGGACGACTATCGCGCGTCTTGCCGAATTGTCCTATCGCTGCACTCTTTGCCGACGTTGTGCCACGGTTTGCCCCATCGGCGTGGACAACGGGCTCATTAATCACGAAATCCGCAAGCTTTTTTCTCAAGAGATGGGCATTGCCCCCAAAGAGCTCCACGAGAAGGGCACCGTTCAGCATCTTCGTGTAGGTTCGACCACAGGCATGAATCCTCTGGCGGCAAAGGATAGCGCCGAGTTTATCCAGGAAGAAATGGAAGAGATTGCAGGCTACAAAGTCGAAATCCCCTGGGACGTGGAAGGGGCCGACATCCTGCTTCTCCACAATGCCGGCGAAATGCTGGCCTGGCCGGAAAATGTCGGGGCCTTTGCCATTATTTTTCAGGCGGCAGGTATTTCGTGGACACTGTCTTCTGAAGCGGCCGGTTATGATGCTGTCAACTATGGCCTATGGTACGATGATGTTCAGTTCTCCCGTGTCGCGGTTAAGCATGCTGATATCGCACGAAGGCTGAAAGTAAAAAAAATTGTCATGGGCGAATGCGGGCATGCTCACAAAGCCCTTACGGTCATTGCCGACCGCTTGTTGACAGGAGATCTCAATATTCCGCGTGAATCCGCCATGGTCACTCTGGAAAATATTGTCCTGAACGGAAAATTACAATTTGATCCCCTTAAAAATAACTTCCCTGTCACGCTGCATGATCCCTGCAATATGGTAAGGTCTATGGGTATTGTGGAGCCTCAGCGGCGAATCCTGAGAAAGATCGCACCGCGATTTCGGGAAATGACGCCCCATGGCGTGGAGAACTATTGCTGTGGCGGCGGTTCCGGTTTCGCTATTATGTCGGGGTATAATTTTGCAGAGTGGAGAAATCTGGTCAGCTCTCGCAAGAAGTTCCTGCAGATTCTGAATGCCTTTGAGGATGAACCGCAGGATGTCCCAAAATATGTCTGCGCGCCCTGTTCGAACTGCAAAGGCACCATTAGGGATATGATTAACTACTACCATGCAGAAAAACGCAGCGGTCTGCATTACGGCGGTCTGGTGGAATTGATCGTCAACGCGCTGGCGGGCATGAAAAAACCGATTATACGCTTCGGTGAAAAACCATCGTGGGAATTATGATAAGCAAATGAGGCAGATGTCATTATGAACCTATTAATATCGATTATCGCCATTTTGAGTTTGACCCTGCTGGCCGTAGGAATTGCTCTGAACCAAAGTCTGGTTTATCTCCTGATCGTCATTATCCCTTACGCCATCTTTGTGATCTTTCTTGCCGGTTTTATTTACCGTGTTGTCAAATGGTGGATAACCCCCGTTCCCTTCCGCATTCCCACAACTTGCGGCCAACAGAAGTCTCTCCCCTGGATCAAGAACAACCCGGTGGAAAACCCCGCAGGAATTGCCGGTGTGATCATGCGCATGGCTCAGGAGATTTTTCTGTTCCGGTCACTTTTTAGAAATACCGAAGTAGAGATTATCGGCGGCAGGCCCGTCTATGGCAGCGCTAAATGGCTGTGGTTCTTCGGCCTTCTCTTTCACTGGTCACTCTTGATCATTGTATTAAGGCACTTGCGTTTTTTTGTCG
>CAIVDK010000360.1 GCA_903904655.1 uncultured delta proteobacterium
GCGTTTTCATTGATCAGCGTCACACGGCTTGCGGAATCCACCGCAATGAGCGCCTCCTGAATTGAAGAAATCACCGTTTGCTGATAGCTTGCGGCTACCCGGCTTTCGGCCAGCGCCTTGCGTATCCGCAATTCGTTTTCCATAGCGCCTGCCGCCGCCACGGCCATGCCCAGGGTGTGCGGATTGGCGCGGTAGTAGCGCCCGAAAAGCACAATACCTCCGAGCAGATCTCCCTCGGGACCGAAGATCGGCGAACTGGACCCCGTCGCTCCGTGATAAATCCGGACATAGTGCTGCGCCCCGAAGACCTGCATGGGCTTCTCACAGGTAATAGCGGCGCTGACGGCATTGTTGCCCGCGTTTTTCATGTCCCAGCACGCGCCGACAAATCCTCTGGCTGCGCGGATCAGCTTGTCTTCTTCCGGATCGCCCAGAATTTCCAGCACAAACCCCCTGGGGTCAAACAAGCTGACCATGAAGCCCGAACCTTCCAGAAACCTATAGAGATTTGCCATGAAGGGGCGACTGACATCAATGAATGCCTTATTCTTCGTAAGCAGCGTCTCAAGGGCTTCCCCTGTCAGCATTTCATTATTCGGCTTGCCGAGTGGATCGACGCCAAGCTGGGCACAGCGCACCCAGGAATCGAAAACCTCTTGCGGAATAATGGATGGGGCAATGTTGGGATCGCCTGAAATAAATTTTCTCCACTCCAGCAAAGTCTGTTGGTAATATCGCTCATTATAATCGACACCCATCAGATTGTTGTCTCTAGGCACCCGCTTCTTTTTCGACTTGGACTCGGCAGTCATTTTATCTCCCCGCTATTGCAGCAAGCACAAAATATTGTCTCATAAATGCCTCAATATAGTCTCATTGAGACGGTAATGAATCATTTGTTGATACAAAAATCAAACAGAAAATAAAATATCAAAATAAATCAAAGATATAAATACATTCAACGATTGGCATGATGAATGCTAATACCAGAGAAGAAACATCGATTTCCTTCTGATGCAGAAATATTTTGATCACCGGCCGTCGCCGGCTGCATCCGCAGAAAGCCATCAACACGCTTATTTTAAAACATTGTTCAAGAAGGAGGAATACTGTATTGCAAGCAAGACCCTGGCAGAAAAATTATGATTATATCGTCCCCACCTCGATTCGCTTCCCGGAATTCCCCGTGCAGAATTTCCTGCATCTCGCGGCGTCGCAATTCCCTTTTAAAGCAGTCACTGATTTCTACGGATCGGAAATGACTTTCTCGCAGCTGCGGACGCAGATGCTGCGCATGGCCAACGCGCTTACGCAAATGGGCGTAAAAAAAGGCGACCGCATCGGGCTTGCGCTTCCTAATTGTCCTCAGTATATCATCGCCTACTACGCCATCCTGTCGGCAGGCGCCATCGTTGTGAATATGAATCCCATGTACACGCATGATGAACTCAAGTTCATGCTGGAAAATACGGCAGTCAAAGTGCTGGTGACCTTCGACAGTGCCTTGCCTACCATGCGCCCCCTGGCCAAAGAGTTGGATATCGTCCTGATCGTAACACGGGTGACGGATTACATCACCGGACTGGGCGTCAGCACGGCTAAAGGACTGGAACTGGAAGAGGGTTGGCATCATTTTTCAGAACTGATCGAAAGCTGTTCCAACACCCAGATTCCCCGCATCGACTTCACCCCGTTGGATGCCGCCCTCATTCAGTTTACCGGCGGGACAACCGGCCTGCCCAAGGGCGCGCTGCTGACGCACGGCAATGTCGTCGCGGCAACGCTCCAATCCTCCGCATGGGGCAGCTCGATCACAAACTTTACACCTTATGAAAAGCGCAACGTCCTCAGCATCATTCCCTACTTTCATATTTACGGCAACACTTGCTCCATGAACTGGGGCATGCTTAACGCGGCCACACAGGTGATAATGCCCCGTTTCGACATTGATGAGGTTCTGGGCACCATCAAACGCGTCGACCAGATCACCTACTTCCCGGCGGTTCCCACGATGATCACGGCAATTGTCAACCACCCCAAAGCAGCAGAGATGAACCTCGACCAGCGGTTCCGTTTCTTTAATTCCGGCGGCGCACCCATGCCCCTGGAACTCATCCAGAAAGTGAAAGATCTCGGCATTTTCTTCGGTGAGGGCTGGGGTATGAGCGAGACCGCGTCGCTGGGCATCAGCAATCCGATCCTGGCCTGCCGCACCGGCGCCATCGGCGTTCCCCTGATGGAAAACGACGTCCGTCTCGTTGACATTGAAAATGGCGTTGAAGATGTTAAACCGGGCGATCCGGGCGAAATTCTCATCAAAGGCCCTTCCGTCATGCAGGGCTACTGGAATAATCCGGAAGAAACAAAAATTCAGCTCACCGACGGCTGGCTGCATACCGGCGATGTGGGACAGGCCGACGAAGACGGCTATATTTACATCGTGGATCGCAAGAAGGATATGATCATCGCCGGCGGCTTCAACATTTATCCGCGCGAAGTGGACGAAGTGCTTTATCAGCATCCCAAAATCGCCGAGGCGGTGACCGTGGGTGTGCCCCATGAATACCGGGGTGAAACCGTGAAAGCCTTTGTTGTTCTTAAGCCGGGCAAAACAGCCACGGATAAGGAGATTTCTGAATTCTGCCGCACCAAGCTTGCCGCCTACAAGGTTCCGAAACTGGTGGAATTCCGGGAGAGCATTCCGAAATCAGCCGTAGGCAAGATTTTGCGCAAGATTCTTCGCGAGGAGGAGATTGCCAAACTTAAAAAATAATATCCATGAAGAAGCCGCTCTCCAAATTCTTTTTTGATTTATATCATGATGAAAGAAAGCAAGCGGCCCGTGAGACAAACTATTGAAATATACAGTTCATCCCCATGAGCTGTCACAGATCCCCTTTTTTCCTGCCAACGAGGGGGAGG
The DNA here is from genome assembly GCA_903904655.1 of uncultured delta proteobacterium. GTDB lineage: Bacteria > Desulfobacterota > Syntrophia > Syntrophales > Smithellaceae > UBA8904. The sequence continues at coordinate 2,923 of CAIVDK010000360.1, forward strand.
GTTTCAGAGATATAAGGTATGTCCAACATGCCTTCCCTGTGCCCTCTCCCTCACCTTCCTGAAGCACTGTGGATATCTTCCGTTTATTCATGTCTCCGATTTTTTTTTAATTGCATTGTTCGTTTAAAAATGTGTAAACTATTGCACAAATGAATAGAGCAGTTTTCAGAGCCTCATGCGGCAGGCGAAACAGAGCTAAGCGCTACCCGTCTTTCTATCCATAACCTGCCAGGCGCTGTTCCTGTTTTTATATGACTAAAAAAATAAGGAGAATCATCATGAGCCACAAAAAGAGAAATGTTTTTAGAAGGACCGTAAAAGTGTTTTGTTTTGCCTGTGTCTGCCTTTTGTTTGGATCATCCCTGGCATTTGCCGCCACAGAGCCATCAACAGCCGCATCTTCAAAGGCCACGATCGTGAAGGCGGGAATCCCTGCAACATCTGACATGGATGTATTAACGGCTATCTTTACGCGACGCAGCGTCCGCAAATACTCAGACAAACCGGTTTCCGACGCAACAGTTAAACTTCTTCTGCAGGCGGCCATGGCGGCCCCTTCGGCAAAAAACGACCAATCTTGGGAGTTCATCGTCATCCGGAACAAAAAAACCCTTGAACAGATTCCCAGCTTTCATCCGTTTTCCAAGCATCTCCCCGGCGCGCAGGTGGCCATTGTGGTCTGCGGCAATACGAAACTGGAAGCAGCGCCCGGGCACTGGATTCCGGCTACATCCAATGCCTCCATGAACATCCTGCTGGCGGCTCATTCCCTGGGCCTGGGCGGGGTATGGACAACTTTCTATCCTTATGCGGATAGAACAGCGGGCATCCGAAAACTGCTCAACCTGCCGGATCACATCATGCCTCTCAACATCATTCCCCTGGGTTACCCTGTAGAGAAAAGCACGTACCAGGATCGATTCAACCCGGCTAAGATTCATAACGAAACCTGGTGAGCCATCGTTCAATAATAACTGTAACATTTTAATATCATAACCGGCATAAGGGGCCGTAACGTGATGGGTAGAAATGTAACAGCTATTTTTTAACGGCCCCTAAGCAGAAAATAGAACATAGCTTGCCTTCCCGCTGTCGGATCGTATGGGAAGGCAAGCAAAAGATAAGTAAAAAGTCCGCTATGCCCGGTTGTTGAATATGATTTGACCCTTCGGCCTTTTCAGTGTAGGGAGATTCGCAATGATCCGAATAAAGAGGGGCTGTTTAACTTGCAGTTGCCATAATTTTTCGGGGTAGACAAACAACACCCTATACAGAAGGAGACAAATCATGAGTGACGCTTACGGACCTAGAATAACGAACATCAAAATTAATCCTGATAACCTTTACAAGGAAGAGTCCTTCACGGATCTGACATATGCCACAATCCGGCGCCTCACCCCCGTCAAGATTGACGGCTCGATTGATGAGAACCGGGAGCCCATGTTTACCGGAATGGCCCAGTTGATGTCCCCCAACGGACCAATTCCGGTTCAGTGCGTTATTGAGGGTGCCAAAACGCTCAGCGAGGCGGCGGCTAAATTACCCGACGCCATTGAAAAATCGGTTCAGGCGATGATTGCCGAGGCCGAGGAAACGCACCGTCAGGAATCGTCCCGGATCGTTATCCCCGGCCAATAAGCATGAGGTTTGACTATGATTGAAAACACGGTCGCAGCATGGCATAAATTGATTGAAGCGAGGGATGCAGAAGGATTGGACAATATCCTTGCTGAAAGTGTGGTCTTCCATTCCCCTGTTGTGCATACGCCGCAGACGGGTAAGCCGATCACCACATTATACCTGACGGCGGCGCTGCACGTTCTCAACAACAACACCTTTAAATATCTGCGAGAAGTCGTTTCCGGCAACCATGCCGTGTTGGAGTTTCAGACCGTGATCGACGGAATCACCATCAACGGCGTGGATATGATCAGTTGGGGCAAAGACGGCAGAATCACCGACTTCAAGGTCATGCTCCGCCCGTTAAAAGCCGTCAACATGGTCCACAAAATGATGGGCGACATGCTGCAAAAGATTAAATGACAACTATTGCGATAAGTTATTGTCGGATTAATCATACGGAATAAATCAGTCGAAGTACTCAGCGCCTGTATTTTTTATAGCCGAACAACACCCAGACACCGCCCCAGAAAACAAGTGTCGGACCCAAAGTCATACAGAAGAATAGAAATTTGTTGCCCTCCCAGGGCTTCAGAAAGGCGGTGCAACCGGCAATCCATAAGATAGTGACCAGGATGGCAAGACGGATTCGTCCCGTCAGATTAATTTTAAGGACACGGTTATTGGACTGAGGCTGGAGCCGAGGTTGGATCCTGGGCGGCTGTTCTCTCTCAGATGAGGCTTTGCGCCCCATCAACCGGGGAAGGAAAAAAATCGCCGCGCCAATCGCAGCCACAATCAGAATTTCTTGCATAAAAAACACCTCATCGCATCAGGACTTCGCGGATCATCTGTAAATTGGCAGACCAACCGGCGGACTGGCTATAGCACATATTCATCAATAATCCTATCGCTTGAAAAGATTAAAAATAGATAACAAATGGCGGGAATGAGGATGGACAAGCGGCTTGCTTTCCGATAGTTTAATTTCAATGATGGGTTATGATCGGACAGTCAGACCACGAGGAGAAAACCTATTTAATGACAGACGACCCAATATACAGACAGCTTCAAATTCAATTAGACCAGTATCCGATTGGATATCCCGCAACAAAAAGCGGTGTGGAAATTGATATTCTGAAATATTTTTTCACCCCGCTTCAGGCGAAAATCGCTTTGTGCCTGACGCTGCGTTCCATTCCCATTTCTCCCATCCGCAGAAGACTCAAAAATAAATTTCATATTGAATTGTCCCATGATGATCTGTCTGCGATGCTCAATGAACTGTTTATGAAAGGCGTGATCAGCCGCTCCGGCAGAACCGGGCCACTACACTATAGCATTGCCATGCTGGCCATCGGCATGTTTGAATATCACGTGGATGATCTCACCCGCGAACTGGTGGCAATGATCCATCAGTATTTTGACGAAGCTTTCGGCGCGGAATTTTTCCGCTCCTCCCTGCCCCAGTTGAGAACCAGCCCGCATCTGAAGGCGATTATTCCGGAATACATTGTCGATACCTATGACAACATGCGGCACGTCATCACGCATACCAAAGAAACACTCCATGTGGCCAACTGCGTCTGCAAACAAGGAGAGGCCCTCATGGGAAAACCCTGCACACAAACGGATCATTATGAAGTCTGCCTGCTTATCGGCTCAACCAGCTACGCGGCGCGCAACCGGGCCAGGCAGATTTCCAAAGAGGAATGCTTGCGCATTCTGGAGATGGCCGAAGAAAAAGGGATGGTGCTGCAACCCGGGAATTCCAAAAAGCCCAACTGCATCTGCATCTGCTGCGGCTGCTGCTGCGGGGTTTTGACCACCGCCAAAAAGCAATCCCGGCCCGCCCGTTTTTTTGCCACAAATTATTACGCCCGCATCGACGCGACTTCCTGTACGGGATGCGGCGTCTGCGTAAAACGCTGTCAGATGGACGCGATGATCGTGGACGGCAAGACCTTCCGGGTGGATTCGGAACGGTGCATCGGGTGCGGCCTTTGCATAACCACGTGTAAGCCCAAAGCCGCCAAGCTAATCAAGAAAGATAAGGTGACCGTGCCGCCAATGAACACCGAGATTTTATATTTAAGCATCCTGATGGAAAGAGCCGGCAGGAAAAAGATGATCGTCAACATGCTGAAACTGCTTTTCGGGAAACCCTTATGATATCTTTTTCAAGGTGGTAAACCGGAACAAGAAAAAGTTACAGAAAATGATCTGTAGCTCCTTGAAGAAAACGCTTGATTTCAATCGTTAATAAATAATGCTTTTTCTTCCATGGTTATGATATGCATGACGCAGATGTTGACAGTTGGATGAGGAGAAGAGGGCTCGTGAAAACGCGGGCATGGTGGAATTAGGAACCCACTGCGCATACCGAAGGGGTGCATGAATTGGGAACTCTCCACCTAAAACTGCGCGCACCGTATTTCGATCTCGACATCGACTCAAATCAAGGGGCATAAGTGCTTTTACCCTTTAACCCGGAGGCGATAATTGGAAAAATGTTGATCCGGAGGAGATTCCCCTGGCTTTATGACCGGATTGCCGGCAATAAGCCGCAACAGCCAACCTTCGTTCCTCACTGGCAGCTGATGGGGATGATTGCATTGGCCGTCCTCGTAATTCTTCTGGCCATCCTCATCCCCCTGTTCAATCAATGATTCCCTTGATATACAAGACCATTCTTCTTACACTACCTTTCATCATAGATGACTATGTTAGCCCCTTTCCGGGCTATTGGAGAGGTGGTTATCTGAATAGAAATTAAACGAGTTTATAAAAAAGAGGTCAACGATGAATAAGGAAATATTCTTTATAAAGAGGAAACATTTACTTGGTGGCTTTATAACTCTTTGTCTTTTGCTATTTAAGGCCGATGTGCAGGCCAAAGATGATCATCCTCTGGATAAGTTTTTCAACGACCGCAGGACAGAGATAGAAAAAATATCAGACGATCCACAGCTTATGGGAAAATATATTCTTTCTCAGACGGATGTAAATGTTCGTTTTAAGGAAGGAAAGACCTTCCTGCATTATGCATCCCCGAAAAATTATCGTGACATTGTCAAGCTGCTCTTGGAAAGAGGCGCAGATATAAACGCCACCGATAACGATAAAAGAACGCCCCTTCATGAGGCTATGAGTTATAAAGCGTTTGAGGTCGTCAGATTTCTGGTGGCGAAGGGTGCAAATGTTAATATGGAAGGGTCATGCAAGGCTTTATTAACAGGCGCTTATTTTGACGTAAAGGCGGTGGTTTGTAGAGAGTTTACTGGCTGCGGTGGTGTGTTTCCTTTTGATAATCTTGGAGCTTGTAAAAAGGTTTGCGAGGAGTAGTCGCCTGATTCGTTTTTGATATTCATGAAATGGAGTAACAACATGAAAAGAGTTTTAAGAGCATTGTGTATGATCACTATCGTCGCCATGTCGGGGGCAACAGCCGCCTTCCGCCGTGCTTGCAGGCCCAGGAAAAGGAAAGGGGTCAGACTACGCTCGCCGAATTTGAGGAATACACATCGGACGGGGCTTTCTTTACGGCCTTGGTACCCAAAGCCTGGGCTAGGAACGAATCAATAAGTCAAGGTCGCCAGAACAGGGAATACGGCGTGGACCTGAAGGGCCCTAAAAGCAAAGACGGGGCATACCTGCGCATTTCCCTTATCTATTACGCCCACGACCACCCCCGGTTCAAAACCATTGAAGAATACCTGCGGCTTAACTCCCGACCTGACCCGACCCTCATGATAAAAGGTGAAACCTACGGCGCGGTAACCTCGGTAACCGTGGCACATCGCCCTGGCAGGCAGTTCGAGCGGCGCACTTTCGAATATATCCCACCCTACGGCGTAGATCCCCAAAAAGTACCTATTTACGAATACCGCGTGGTCGTTCCGGGAGAAACAGGGGGTCTTTACGCCTTAATTTACCACGCCCCGGAGGATCTTCAAAAGGAGAGCTTAGCGATTTTTAAAAAGATCCTCGCAAACTTTAAGCCTGCCCGTTAGCCGGACAGTCTCCACCGGATTAGAGTTGTTGACTTAATTTGGCTTAAAACGATGGCAAACCAGGAAAAGGTAAACCTATAACTCGTACCCTAAAGTATTTCTCAAGAACAATACTTCTATTTATTTTCTGCATATGTTCCTATTCCTGTATAGGTCCAGTACCGGTTGATGTGGTAATGATAGACAATGAATTGTTTTTTGTGCTGGAGGAAGAGCATGAGATCAGCGCACTGAGGGTAATCGCTGCTATTGACAGAAATAAAGCCTGTTCATCAATGGGTATCCGGTACCATCAGAAGGCTTTATTCACGCCCGCAACAAATACTTTCCATTTTGTTTCCAGCCTGCATCTTTTATCACGGCAGAGGAGCATCGAATGAAAGATCCATCGCGAAACAACCAGACACTCATAAAAAAACCGGAGTCCCTGAAACGGAGAACTCAGTATCGTCGATGACCTCACCCAGTTTTACAATTCTCGGCATTTTTATCATCAGCTCAGGATGGAGATTGATCGGGTTGACCGCTATGGACAGCCCTTAACTCTGCC
>CAIVDK010000361.1 GCA_903904655.1 uncultured delta proteobacterium
CTCCGCACTGAAACGTCTTCTTGTTTTCCCCATCGGTGTAATCCCTTCCGTGTTTTTTCTTAATTTGGATCACACCTTATCCTTTGTCCATTATTGTCCTTTTTTCCGGGTCCACTGTACTATCCCGGAGGGATAAAGTAATATAGCCTGTGGTTTCAACCACAGGTAGATCATGCACACCCCATCCGTCTTGAAGAGACGGAGTTGTTTTTAAGGAGGAAAGACAAATATACGACTATACTCCGTCCCTTCAGGACGCAATCATCATGATTATAGTCCCTATGGTTGAAACCATAGGCTACATTACTGCACGCTTTCAGCGTAATTTTTTTAAGCCTATTTAGCCCCATTGTTTAATAATCTTGCTAGTTATTGCTTGCTAATCGTCTATTTTGATATATTGGTTACGACCATAGGCGACACTATACGACTTTAAGACCGAAAGACAACGGAGGCGACCAGTGAAAACTGAAAAACAGAGGCGACCGGTGAGCAAGGAAAAAAGGAGAGTGAAGGGATCGGGGCATATCTTCCTACGTGGCAGTAAATACTATTTCATGTTCGTCAACGCCGAAGGCAAGTCTCAAATGAAATGCCTGGGGACTGGCGACCGGGTCAAAGCCGATGCAGAGGCTAAAGCCATTATTGAAAAGGTTAAAAAATACCGTGAATCCTCTGAGGACGAACTTATCATCCGGCGGATCCTCGTAAAGAAAAACGCATCTTCCATAGCGACAATTAACCTGGCAGATGTTTGGCCGGAATACGACAAAGCCGCAAATAGGCCGCAGTCTTCACCGGGCACGCATGGAAACTATAAAAGAATATGGGAACGCCTTCAGATATGGCTAAAAGAGAATCATCCGGGAATAGTTGAATTAAAAGAGATTACGACGATAGCGGCGTCGGATTACTCCAGTTATCTTTGGTCACAGGGAATAGCCGCTAATACTTTTAACTATCACGTCAAGGCTTTAATGCTTATCACCCGCATATTGACAGCGAGTGGAGGCGTGGAGGTTAATCCGTGGGGGCGTGAATTTATAACCCGAAAAATACAGGTGCAGCAAAAAAGAAAGCCGTTCACGAAAGAAATGGTGAACACTATCCTCGCTTCGTTCGACAAGCCTGAATGCAGTATTTCAAACAAAGACGAAATGAAATGTTTGATGTATCTGGGCGCGTGGACTGGGATGCGACTTTTTGACTGCGTGAATTTGAAATGGAGTTCGGTGAATCTACATGAAAATCATATTCACTGCTACCCGGCAAAGACTGTTAAAATTCAGCGGAGTGTAAATATTCCCGTACTGGCACCGCTCCGGGAACAGTTGGTCCTGGCGGAGGCGTGGCGCGGCGAATCAGAATATGTTCTACCGAAAATACAGGCTGCCTACACGAGCGACAACTCCGCATTCAATAAAAAAATGGTTAAGCTATTCGAAGATCTCGGGATTGTCGGCAAAGACACCGCAGTCCGGGGGCGCGATATTAGGCAGTTTACATACCACAGCTTTCGGCATTTTTTTTCCAGTCAGTGCGTGGCCGCAGGAATGAAGATAGCGCGTCTGGCGGAGCTGCTCGGAGATTCGATAGCAACGGCCGGAAAATATTATATCAGTGCCACTGGCGACGATTTAAAGCAAATGAGTGAAGGGCTTTCCACTTCGCCTATTGCTATAACCGGCGGAATGACAGATGCTGAGAAGCTGGCGGAAATCAAAAAGATATTGACAGGTAATACAGAGGTTGAAAAGCAGATTTTAAATATAATCAAGGGATGATTTTGCCTGTTTTCTCTATAGGTAAAGTTACATATATGAAATAAAGATATTAAAATCACTTTGTTTTGAAAATTAACGTATTATAATAAAATTATTGAAAGAAAATATTTGTTTTAAATCGAGTGACTTATGAGAATTTGCAAAAATCCAAAATGCAGTAGAGAGAATCGTCATCCTGATGTGTTTGACGAATACTGCGGCCCAGCCTGTGAACGGAAACATGAGAAGTTTTTAAAATGGTCATTTGGAGATAAGGCAAAATATATTCAGAGTCCAGTCAGACAATCTCATGAATCTTACGATCCTAAAAAAACTGAATACAAAATTTCTCATGATGACAAAGCACCTAAGATTGAAACTAAATTAAAAAGATCAATGTTTGGATTAACATCAAAAATTGCTGCATATTCCCTCACACAAAAAACCGACGCAGAATGGAAATTATTAATTAATGAAATAGATATTTTTTGCAAGTTATTAGGCGATAAAGATGCCAACGAAGCAAAACACCATTTTAAAGAATATCTTGAAAAATTTCAAGAGATGCATGTGCTGAATGGCGAGGGGTACATATCTGACGATATGATAGAATATTTCTCGCCGGGCTTTCGTCCTAATGAAGGTATAATGAATCTTGAAGAATCATATTTTAAAAAGGAAAATTGTATTTAGCATAAATTTTTAATCGGGGGTTAATCAAGTCTGCACGGCGGCACCTCTGTTAATATGAATCGGTCGTTTATTTGCGGCGGTTCGAAGCATTAATTTGCTTTGGATCGCCGTTTTTTATTGACTTAAAAAATGAGTATTCCGAAGCGCGAAGAAAAGGAACTCAACGATGAGTAACTGCGCAAATGTCGGGCTCGGAAATCCGGGCGTAAATCAAAAAGCATCAATCATTAACGAAAAACTGGATTCTCAAATTCAGAAAACCGGACTCACACAATGTGAATTATCAAAAAAATCAGGGCTTTCAAAAGCAATGATTTGCATGATGGTCAACGGAAAAAAAACCAACGTTAGACCTCGAACTATAAGCCGCCTATGCAGAGCGCTGAATTGCAAGCCTCAGGACATTTTTGAACAGGAGGAAAATATATGAAAACCTCCACCATCAATTATCAAAACATTCCAGTCGCTGCAATGGCTTTGGATATGGATCCAAAAGATCTTGAAGCAAAATTGCAGACAATATCTAAAACCGAAATCCCGGAAACAGAAATCAGGGATCTTCTCACCGTCAAGGATATCGCATTCCGTGGCGACTTTTCAGAGCGTCAAGTTGCGCGGTGGATTGCCGATGGAAAACTGAAATCTGTCAGGTTTGGCCGTCGTTGCGTGCGGGTGCAAGTGACTGAATGGAAAAGATTCTTGAAGGGAGGGAAATAATATGTTTACTCCAAAACTACAAGAAAAGTTCGCAGCCGATTGCACCGCCATAATAATGGCGAAACTTCAAGAATACCTTACCACTGAAAACTCACAGCCGTCGGAATTTGTCAACGTTCCACAGTCTCAGGAACTCCTGGGCGGAATTTGCAGGCAGTCGCTTTCCAATTATGAGAAGTCAGGCAAGCTGAAATCCTACCGGGTCGCTGGTGGCAGGCTAAAAATGTACAAACGTGCCGATGTTTTAGCACTCCTCCAGACCAGTCAGGAGGTGGGCAAGTGAATACTAACACCATAAGGATTGATGAAGTATTCCCGGCAAAGATAAACGGTGAAATCTACAAGCCTATTCATAAAGATGATCCTGCGACCATATCACTGGCAAAGTCAATACAAGAGCATGGACTTCTCGAAGAGATTGTCATTACTATGGACGATGTCATCCTGTCAGGACATAGACGGAAAGCCGCATGTGAGCTGCTAGGCTGGACTGAACTTCCCTTCAACCGGGAAAACATTTTATCTACTGACGCCGAATTCCCTACCCTGCTTATTGCCTACAATGAACACAGGGTGAAAAATGCAGGCGAGCTATTCAACGAGGCTATTGTGAACCAGTCTCCTGAGGATGCGGCCAATGCTTTGCAAAAGTATAAGAACACCAGATCAACAATGCTCGACGAGA
>CAIVDK010000362.1 GCA_903904655.1 uncultured delta proteobacterium
CAAAGGCGTTGCCGAAATCATCATCGGCAAACAACGTAATGGTCCTACCGGATCCGTGAAGCTCGCCTTTCTGGAAAAGTTCACCACCTTTGAAAATCTGGCACGTCCGGATGGCCACTCGTAGTATTATGTTTTTCGCATGGAACAGCCGTTTGATAGGTTTAGCTATACTTGATTTTTTTCGACTTGCCCCAAAGACAAGTTAGATTATTTGAAGAGGAGGAAACATCATGAGTCAGCGCAGCAGAAGCAAAGTTTCAGTTTTTGTTATTTTATCTCTATTGTTGTTCTCGTTGTTTTTCGTCTCAGCACCTTTGCAAGCAGCGGTCAAGGCAACACCACCGGGCATGATTAATTCGGTTCTGGGGCCGATTTCTCCCGACAAACTGGGGATATCTCTGATGCACGAACATTTCACTTTCGCCTATCCGGGATGGTATGCCGATGCAACGATTGCCCCCGAAGATTTCAAAGCGGCACTAAAAATAAACATCGGTGTTATCAAGACCGCCCAGAAATACGGGATAAAAACCATTATTGATGTAACGCCCAATGACGCGGGAGGACGCAATCCGGCATTGTACAAAGCTCTGGCCAAGAAAACCGGACTCAACATCATCTGCGCCACCGGCTTGTATACGGAGCACGAAGGGGCGCCGACCTATTGGACTACGAAGGCTGTATGGGGAATGAATCTCCCGAAGATGATGTCGGAGCTCTTTATCAAAGAGATTACGATGGGTATAGGAAAAACGGGAGTCAAGGCCGGTGTTATCAAGATTGGTTCATCAAGTCCCAAAATGACAACTTATGAAACATCCGTTCACAAGGCTGCTGTTATAGCTCAAAAATCTACAGGTGTCCCCATTATCACACACACAGACGGACCCCTGGGAGGAGTTGAGCAGGCGGAACTATTGATTGCAGAAGGCGCCAATCCCAAGAAAGTTATGATCGGCCACGTCTCCAATTCCAAGGATATCGAATACCACAAAGCAATTCTCGCGAAGGGCGTCTATATTGCTTTTGACCGCATCGGCCTGGATATCATTACGCCGTTCGACGTCAATTTGAAAAATGTCACCGAGCTTTGCAAGCAAGGCTATGCCAATCAAATCATGCTCTCCCACGACACGGTGAATGTCTGGCTCGGCCGTCAAACCGTTTTACCGGAACAGTTCGCCAAGGCGTTTGACAACTGGAGAATCGATCATATTTCCAAAGACTTCCTACCCGCGCTGAAAGCCCAGGGAGTAACGGATGAACAGATTAAAACCATGATGGTGGACAATCCGAAGAATTTATTTCTGGGCAAATAACACTTTTAAGAAAAGTAATCCGTAGAAAAAACGGCTCTTCCTCCATGGACAACAAAAGGAAGCGCCGTTTTTTTCTGCCGGTAGAGTTGATCATACACCAGCCTAACAGTCTAAGACCTCTTCACATGATATTCCGCCAAACCGAATAAATCTTTGAGGCGATGGATAACGCCCTGGTCGTCTTGAAATCTGCCGTCGTATAAGCCGAAAAGCTGATGAAATTCGGAGCGGATAATACCGGCCATATTAATTTTATTGGTCCTCTCGCCCAACGGTCTAAAAGACAAATCCAGACTGCCGTCTGTTGTTTTCATTTCCCAGGGCTTCAGAACGTTGCCGAACTCAAACCGCGCAGCCGTAAGACAGGAAATCTTCCCGTCCGTCCAGAAGCAGTTTTCATTAAAGTCTTCATCGTCGTCAATCATATTCTGGCAGAGGTTGAAAGCTAAAATTTTTCCGTCATCACGGTAAGCTGCTGCTGTGGACCATTTCCAGAAGCTGCGATAAGGATAATACGTTTTTTGCTCATCGATCAACGCGATGCAGGCGTTGCGCTCCAAAACAATTTTCTGCAAACCCACTGTGATGCTGCCCGACGCAGGCACAGCCGCTTTATGCGTGTAAAACGGGCGCGCGCGGGTTATCGGTGAGAGCTGGACCAGCGGCTCGACTGCGCCCAAATCTTCATGAACGATTATTTCACCTTTCACGGCAAGACGGCCTTGATCACTATCAATATTGATTAAAATTCGGTGGAAACCCTGATCTAATTTATTTTCAAATCGCAGGTGGTAACCCTTTGTGTCCAAGAAGCAGACGTCATCATAAACCTGCCCGGCCACTTTTATAGAGCGCCCGAACGTCTGCCGTGTATGTTCAAACCGCGTGTTTGTCAACCGGTCATAGACGTAGAAAAAGGAAAGACCCATAAATTTGGCGTCAAAAATAACCATGCCAAAATAGTGAGTCGGCGTAATAAAACCGTAATGCTGCCATTCATTCAGGCGAAAATTCTTCCAGAAGCCAGGCACACGGAAAGAATACAGAGGCGCATCCAGGATATTGGCATTCCTGAACGGTGTGCGAAAAGTCCCAAAGTTAATTGAGCCGTCTTTCTCTACCGCCCGTGCAGGAGTTATTTGCACGTTTCTCACAATCGTTTCTCCGGTCTTCAACCGATCTGGAAAGTTTTATGACGGAACTTTAGGCAGCTTGGGAAAACTCCCATCCAGTGCGGCATTCCATTTATCAACCATGGGCTTGACGCTTTCCATCAGATCCGAAATGTCGCCTTCGATCGTGATAGAGCGGATTTTGTCACCCTGCGTGATGGCATTGACAATTTCCATATCAACGTCACTGACCACCTCGCCAAACACGGTATGCTTGCCGTCAAGCCAGGGCGTCGGTATGTGCGTGATGAAAAACTGGCTGCCATTCGTTTGTGGTCCGGAGTTGGCCATGGAAAATATCCCCGGCTTACTATGGCGCAATTCCTTTACAAATTCGTCCTGAAATTTATAACCGGGTCCGCCGCGGCCGTCGCCCGCGGGGCAACCGCCCTGAATCATAAAATCGGGGATCACGCGATGGAATTTCAGATTATTGTAATATCCGCGCCTTGCCAAATTGACAAAATTGCCCACAGTCATCGGTGTTTGATCGGTGAATAATTTCAGGTGGATGGTTCCTTTATCCGTTTCAATAACCGCTGTTAATTTATTTTTCATGATCGTCTCCTTATGGATATGTGGTTGAAGCTTTTAAAGATTATCATCTAGGAAGCCATTTCCAATGCGTAAAGAGCGGCTCCTATCGCCCCGACGATTTGGGGATTTTCTACGACAGTAATTTTTTGTCCTATTTCTTTTTCGAGGGCGGCAACAACACCTTTATTTAACGCAACGCCACCTGTCATAACAACATCAGGCGTCAAACCTAATCGATTGCCCAAGCCCGCCACCCTTTTCGCAACGGATTTATGGGCGCCTTGGGCCACATTTTCCCGTTTGGCTCCTGATGAAAGTTGAGAGATCACCTCCGATTCTGCAAAAACGGTGCAAGTATTGCTGATGATGATCTCTTCCGATGCATTTTCCGAGAGGCTGGAAAGATTTCCAATGCTGCAGTCAAGAATGCGCGCCATAACCTCGAGAAACCGCCCTGTTCCCGCAGCGCACTTCTCATTCATGACAAAATTTTCCACTTTGCCGTCTTTGTCCAATCTGATGACTTTTGCATCCTGACCACCAATATCAATAACCGTTCTAGCCGACGGTACCATATGGGCGGCTCCTCTTGCATGGCACGTGATCTCCGTGATCTGTTTGTCGGCCTTATCGTAGGTCATTCTTCCATAGCCTGTTACAACGGAAAACTTTATTTCTTCTCGGGAGATTCCTGCTTCCCGAAGGGCTGCAAGAACCGCTTTTTCAGGCCCCTGAGTTCCTGCTCCCGTATTAAACACGGCCTTGCCCAATATCTCAAGTTGCGCGTTTATAATGACAGCCTTTGATGAAGACGATCCAATATCTATGCCTAAAACCAATTTTTTACCTCTTTCAACCGATCGTAGATTTGCTACTGCTTCCTAATTTGATCATTTCGGCAAAGCTCTGTATTCTTGTTCTCACCTGCTCCGCTGAATCCATTTTTTGCTCGATTTCCAAATACAGCATGGGAATCCCGGCGGCCTCAATCTCTTTCTTGTATATCGGATAATCAAATTCTTCGGGATTGCAGAATTTCATCATGCAAATCACAATCCCGTCGGCATGGTTCTCCCGGACGAGATCGATCAGCAGCTGCCCATGCTTCTTCTCCTCGTCATACAGGAGCGAGCAGCCTTCATGATCCGCTATGCGATACGCCAGCCTTTCGAGAGCCGTTCCTTCGCTGCGGACGGACGTTCTGAACTGTCTTGACTCATGAGCCAGATCATCGGCAACAAAAACCATCCGGTTTTGAACAAAAGCATCAAGTAATGCGTCCGTTTCTGCAAGAATTCCCGTAACGACCACTTTTATGCCATCAAGTTTTTCTTCGGGAAGTCTCTTCAATTCTTCCATGAGTTCTTTAATTTTGATTGTATAGAGCCTTTTATCCATAAAATAGGCGGCCTTGATAATTAAATGGCGTGTCTTCGCGTTTAACGTTTTGGAATATTTGCTGACGATTGCCGTAAAATGCCGCATGGTTTCTCGATAGTCTTCATAAAGGGCAATGCTGTCCTCAAGATCCTTCTCCGTTATTTTTTTACCGGCAATGGTTTCAAGCTCTTTTTGCACCCTTTTGTATTCATCGATGAGATAGGCCATTCCAGAGGCGATCTTTCTATGTTGCGGATACACCATAGGAATCAAATAGGTTTGGGGAACGGCAACATGCCAATTATCACAAATACATTTCAGTGTGTCACAATAGGCAGGGATAATAACGGCTGACAAAAAGTCATACATTCCTTTTATCCCCTGCTCGACGTTGATCCGCATGATGGAACAGCAGAAGCTTTGCAGATACTTGTCGGCCAGTTTAATGTCCGTCTGTCCGCCCCAAAGGCCGACAGGCAGCAGGCCTGCCGCATAAATGATTTCATCAGGCGTATAGTAGGGAAAACAGCCGACGGCTTTTTTCCCGGTTTCTTTCATCGACGCTTTCACGGCTTTTGCCGGATGGTTCGCTGCTTCTTCTAATGCGGATATGATTTTATCTATGCGATTCATCGTCTGCTCAACCTTTCATTTCTTCTTTGTTCCATCATCTCCATAAGAGCCTGAATTCTTGTCTCATATTGCGCCAGGGAGAAAGCCCCCGGATCGGTCTGATCTCCGTCAAAGATTACGGATGCCACGCCGGTCTGCTCATGGACCTGACGCTGCACTTCATATTGTCTGAAATCCATCAACTTGCAGCTTCGATTGGAATGATAAATGATGCCGTCCAAAGAGAAATCCTTCACAATCTGTACAATATTCCCCGTCCCATACGCCAGGTTTCGGTTGGCATAATTGGAACTATAGGCCCTGGCCATGGCATCCAGATCATCGCTGTCATAAACGATGGTCCAGGAGTCGGGGTAGGTCGAGGTGATCAGGTTGATCCCGTTTTTCCTCAGTATTTTTGACGTATCCGCCAGGTGGGGCCAGCAGGCGATCCCGTCCCACATGACACGGTATTTTTCCGGCTGATCTTTCCAAGGTCCTTCGCCACAGTCGATTTTCTCCTGCAGTTCTTCCGCCCAAAACTTGAAGAGGTCCAATCCTTCCTGCTTTCCCCTCATGCACACGATGACCGCCATGTAATTGAATAAATCAAATCCGTTGAAAGGAGATGGCTGCGCCGCAGCCAGCGCCGTTGCTTTTTTCCACAACCGGGCCGTCTCCGTAGAAATTTTCATGACCTCCTTGAGGCGGTCGTGGTCGAATTTTTTACCGGTTATCTGTTCCAGTTGACCGATGGCATGATTAAATTGTTCCCGGATATATTTGACGCTATGCTCCGGGACATCGAATGTGTGATTAAAAGGCGTATCGATTAAAATCATGGGGATACGCAGCTCCCGGGCCAGGTTTTCATACCACTTGATGACGGTGTTGCAAATATTGTTGCAGCAGAATATAAAATCCGGCATGGGAATATTTCCAGCTGCACTCTCTTTCAGATTCGCATAGCCGATATTGACTCTGGCGTAAGAGCATAAATCGTTCGAGTACCCGTTATTTTCCGCATTCTGGAGAAATACCGGGGCGTCCTTTCTGGCTCCGAGGACCGCAGCATGGTTTTCCGGATAAACAACCTTGATGTCCATCGTTTCCAAAAGCTCCTGCGGAACAATGGATGTTGCCCAAGCCACCAGTTCTCCCGACTTCTTGGCTTCCAGCGCCTCTGCATAATGGCGGGAAATCATGTCGTTCAATACCTGTTTTGAAGAAATATTCTTGTCCATAATTGATCGTTTACTCCTTTTAGGCCAGAGCACCTTGTTCATCTTTGAAAGAAGGGCAAACGGTTTTTCATCCGTCTACCCCTCTATGTGTTATCTTTCAAGTTCGGGGATTTTTATGGCCTTCCGTAAAATTTCCCCCGCCCCCTTTAGAAAAGAGGGGAGCTGCGGTGCTTAAGTCAATGACATTAAATGATTCCTTGTTATCTGCGGTTATTTTCCGGCTTCCTTCTTAATACGATCCATCACGTCCTTGGTGTAGGCCTTTTCCCATTTGGGATCATTCCAGATTTTGACGGAGGCCGCCTTCAGGTCGCTCACCAACTGGGGGGTGGCTTCGATGACCTGCACACCGGATTTAGCCATGGCCGCATAGCTCTTGGCGACGTTTTCGCGGTTCAACTTGACCTGCTCATCGGCTGCCTTGCCGGCAGCGTCCATGACGATCTTCTGCTGTTCCGGCGTCAGTTTGTCCCAGGTCTTTTTAGACAGGCACATTTGCATCCCGGAGTAGATCTGATTGGCCTTGGTGGCATACTTTTGAAACGTGTGCATGCCGAGGTCATAGGTAACGATGGCGCCGTTGTCCTGACCATCGACGGTCCCCTGCTGCAGGGCCGTGGTCAGTTCGGTAACGGCCATGGGGGTGGGAAGCACGCCCAGCGCTTTGTAGAAATCGATATACATGGGCACTTCCGGCACTCTCAGTTTCAGACCCTTTAAGTCCTCACCCTTGGTGATGGGACGCTTGGAGTTGGTCAGGCCGCGGAAATCGTTTTCACCGATGCCGATAATCTTGACGCCCTTGCCGTCCATATAATTGGTGACGTACTTGCCGATCCAGCCGTTGCGGTACTGGGCATCCGCTTCGACATAGTTCTTGAACATGTAGGGCAGATTGACGAACCCCAACTCGGGGAACACGGCCGCCAGACCGATGTCGGAGGTCCACGTCATGTCGAGATCGCCGCGTACGACGGCTTCCACCATCTGCCGTTCTCCGCCCATGGCGCCGCCACCGTGGTAGGTTACCTTCAGGGCGCCGTTGGTCTTGGATTCAACGTCCTGTTTAAATGTTTTGGCGGTCACCGACCAGGAATGGACGGGAGATACGGTGGCGGCGACACGAATAGTCATGGCGGCGCTGGCGTCTCTCGTCCCGGTTCCGGCGATGGTGACAGCAAATGCGAACATCAAAACAATCATCAATACTTTCATAATCTTAGTCTTCAAAATACAGCCCTCCTCTTAATTTTTGCTATAAAATAACCAATTTCGCGGCACGACAAATCATGGAGAATGAAATATTCCTGCCCTTGCCGCGACCCTTCCCCACGAATGCGAGAGAGAGTCTCCCCTGACGCTACTGCTGAAACAGAATCATCCTAAAACACGAATAGCCATTATTCCTTCTTCAGGAATATGCCAGTGGGATCGCACTCATCTCTCAGGATTCGAAGCAGTTCCGGATCGGGCCGCTCCGTCTCATGAACATCCCCGGCAATCTTAAGATCCCAGCCCGTGTTCTCTTTGATCTGCAAAACGGTCACGCCCGGATGGTAGGATGCCAGGTACATTTCTCTGGTTTCGGCATCAAAGCGCAGGATACCCAGGGTAGAAATAACAACGCTGGGACCTCCCCCAAGGAAGCCGTATTTTTCTCTTTCCTTTCCCCCGTTAAAAAACCCGGGCGTCGTATTAAAATCGACCTTTTCCGGGAAGCGTTGCTTCTGATGGAGCATCATGACAATCGTACGCTTGCAGCTCGATCCGATGTCGTTGGACCCGCCACTGCCGGGAAACCTCACTTTGGGGGCATGGTAATCGCCAATGACGTGCGTGTTAAGATTCCCGTGTTTATCGATCTGAGCGCCGCCGAGAAAGCCGACATCAATGTCGCCGGCATGGACGCTGCCCAACCCTTCCATCAGGCCGCCCGCCATGGCGGAACCGGGTACCAGGACGGAATCCACCACCGAGGATGGCGTGGCCAGCGGTTTGCAATCATAGGCCCCCGATTCATAGAGGGCGATGAGATTGGGGGCGGATGTCTTTTGTGCCAGAAAGGCTGCCAGGAGGGGCAAACCGGTTCCCACGATGACCAGTTCTCCATCCTTTATTTCTCTGGACGCGGCAACGGTCATCATCTCCTGCAGTGTGAAGTCTGTATATTTATGTGTCATGGTCAATCTCCCTTAGAAACCGTAATTCACGGATGATGAACTGATGTCTCGCGCCTTCAGATCCAGAAACTGCTGCATGCCGAAGGTATCCACATATTTTTTCAGATATTCGGCCCGATCGGCGACGCCGTAGACCCATTCGTCCATGAACGCCTTCCAGCCTTCGACCGTTTTGGCTTCTTTAATGTACTTGGAGATGAATGGCCGATCCACATCGTAGCAGCCCTGGCAATGCTTGGGGTGGGCCCCGAAGGGCGCGTGAACCACGGCGGCAACCTTGTACCCCGGCAGGATCGTCCGATTGGGGTCTCTCCCGATGTCCTCGCGGGTGACGATTTCTTCACAGGAAACAATAACCTTTTTGCAGGCCCTTACGCTCCAGGGCGCATCCCCCAGAATGCCCCACATTTGACAGTTTCCTTCCTCGTCAGCGCGCTGAACATGGAAATAGCCGATGTCCGGCTGCAGCGCCGGCACAAGAACATGCTCAAAACCGGATCCGAAAGGATCCAGCATGAGTTTGGCCTTTTTATCCCCCATCCAGGCGTTATATTTTAGTAAATCGGAACCTTTCATGGAATTGATGGGAATATAGGGGATGCCCAGGGCGCCTGCCATAAAACGGGCCATCATGGCAAAATTGGTATATTCTTCAATCTCGATTTTGTGGGGGAGCCCCTTCTCCACGGCCCTCCGGAAGCAGTCACAGGCACCGAACACCTCCACACCCACATAGGACGTATCCATCCGATCCACACATCCTGCCCCGATCAATTGATCTACATGCTCGTTGAAACTCGCCGCGCAGACCGTCAGGCCTTTTTTCTGCTGCCTGATGATTTCGTGGGTGAAGACATAGGATATCGAATGGAAGAAACCGCCAACCATTACCATTGCGCCGTCATCGATAAATTTTGCAACGGCCTCCTTTGCTGTCATAACCTTGGACACTTTCATGAGTCTCTTTCCTCTTGTTCTCGCTTATTCGTTATTAACTATTTCATCCCTCTTGTTAGTGACCCATCAGTTTGATAAAAAACAGCGACACCTGAGGGACATAGGTCGTGATGAGCAGCGTCGGAATACACACGGCAATTAATCCCAGGATGGGCTTTAAAATCTTGTCCATGCTCAAGTTCGCAATTCTACAGGCGACAAAAATGTTGCAGGCAAAAGGCGGCGTAATCATGCCGATCTCGAGATTGAGGAGCATGATGGCGGCGAAATGAATGGGGTGCACGCCATAGGACACCGCAGCCGGGGCCAGGATGGGGGCCAGCAGAAGAATGCTCGTGTTTGTTTCCATGAACATGCCGACGACAATCAGCACCCCATTGATCAGAAGCAGAAAGACGATCGGCGATTTAGTAATGCTGAGCAGCCAGTCGGTGACTGCTGTGGCACAATCGCCATAGGTGAACATGGCGCTGGGAATCGACGCAAAGGCGATGAGAAGCATAATGGCCGCACTGGTCACAGCGCTTTTCTTGGTGATGGAGATGAGGCCTTCTTCGGCTTTGTCCTTAAAGATAAGGGGATAGATAACCCAGCCCGCCAGCAACCCATAGCCTACCGCTACGGCGCCGGCTTCCGTTGGCGTCATGATGCCGCCATACACCCCCACAAAAATGATAATGGGCATCATCAAAGCGACCATACCGCGGGCCGATGTTTTAACAATTTGCCGGACATAGATACGGGCATTGAAATCGCCTGGCTCCCGGACTTCCTGATGAGCATAAAAGATGCGGTTGTAGATGCAATAGAAAATGGTCAGAATCACGCCGGGAACAGCCGTAGAGAGCCATACATCTCCCACGGGCAGCCCAACGGCCAGGGCGTAAACCACGCCCGGAATGCTGGGGGGGATGAGAATACCCAGAAATCCGGAGGCGGCGATCAGGGCGGTGGCGTATTTCTTGTCATAGCCGGCTTTGACCATTTCGGGCAGCATCATGCCGCCGATGGCACTGACGGTCGCCACGGAGGAACCGGAGATGGTTCCGAACATGGCCGAGGCGATGACGGTGGTGGCGGCGACACTGCCTTTCAACCGCCCCGTCATGGCCCGCACCCATCGTATCAGCGCGGTGGTAATGCCGCCCAGGGCCATAACATCCCCCGAATAGATGAAGGCCGGAATTGCCAGAAATGCAAAAGAATCCACACTGTTAAACATCTTGGCGGGAAGAATGGCCAGGGGAATATCCCCCAGAAACATGCAGAGAATGCCGGCCAATCCGGCACTGAAAGGGATGGGAATGCGCAGGATCGCCAGGATAACAAATAAAAGGATAAACATTGCTACGAGATACATGATGTTTTGTCTCCTTCAGCAAACTCGTACCCCATCGGGCCCTGGCCGGATAGGTTGAGGATAATCAGGGCCGCACTGTGCAGAATGCACAGAGCAAGGCCCAGGAACATCGTTCCGGTCACGATCCAGAACGGCATTAACATGGCGGTCGATGTCTGCCCCATTTTGTACTGATCCACAACCAGCCAGTAGGTTTCATAAGTCACCAGCGACAGGCAGACGATAGTGCCCAGGTCGCGCACGACATTCATGAAGATGCCAGCCTTCATTTTTCCTTTTTGTCTCTTGATAAAGCGGTCAATGGACAGTTCAACAAAATTAATTTCGATATGCCCGCGTTCGGCCGTGGCAATGGCCGCGCCCAGGAAGGTGCAGCTCACGAACAGAAAACGGCACAGTTCTTCGGAAAAGGACAGGGGTATTTGCAAAATATACCGGCAAATCACCTGCAAGAGCATTAGTACCAGCATCAGCACAAATAACGGTACGGTCACCCAGTACTCGATCCCCGTGAGAGCCTTGACGAATTTTTCAAGTATCCTGATCATGATTATGGTCACTCCGTTTCATCTTTTGATGGAGGGGTAAACGGTTTTGCATCCGTCTACCCCTCCTTGCCAAAGGCGCTTGGCTGTTTGCGATTATTTTCCGGCTTCCTTCTTAATACGATCCATGACTTCCTTGGTGTAGGCCTTTTCCCATTTGGGATCGTTCCAGACTTTGACGGAGGCCGCCTTCAGGTCGCTCACCAGCTGGGGGGTGGCTTCGATGACCTGCACACCGGCTTTGGCCATGGCTGCATAGCTCTTGGCGACGTTTTCACGGTTCAGCCTGACCTGCTCATCGGAGGCCTTGCCGGCAGCGTCCATGACGATTTTCTGCTGTTCCGGGGTCAGCTTGTCCCAGGTCTTTTTGGACAGACACATTTGCATCCCGGAGTAGATCTGATTGGCCTTGGTGGCATACTTTTGAAACGTGTGCATGCCGAAGTCATAGGTGATGATGGCGCCGTTGTCCTGACCATCGACGGTCCCCTGCTGCAGGGCCGTGGTCAGTTCGGTAACGGCCATGGGGGTGGGAAGCACACCCAGCGCTTTGTAGAAATCGATATACATGGGCACTTCCGGCACTCTCAGTTTCAGACCCTTTAAGTCTTCACCCTTGGTGATGGGACGCTTGGAGTTGGTCAGACCGCGGTAATCGTTTTCACCGTTGGCGAGAACCTTGATGCCTTTGCCGTCCAAATGTTTAATGACGTACTGGCCGATCCAGCCATTGCGGTACTTGGCATCCACTTCGGCGTAGTTCTTAAACAGGTAGGGCAGATTGACAAATCCCAACTCGGGAAACACAGCCGCCACACCGATGTCGGAGGTCCAGGCCATATCGAGATCGCCGCGCACGACGGCTTCCACCATCTGGCGTTCTCCGCCCATGACGCCGCCGCCGTGGTAGGTTACCTTCACGGCGCCGTTGGTCTTGGATTCAACTTCCTGTTTGAATGTTTTGGCGACCACCGAATAGGAGTGGGTGGGAGATGGGGTGGCGCCAATCCGGATGGTTACAGCGGCGCCGGCGTCTCTCGTCCCGATCCCGGTGATGGTGGCAGCAAAGGCGAACATCAAAACGATCATCAATACTTTCATAATCTTAGTCTTCAAAATACGGCCCTCCTCTTCATTTCTACTTAAATTAATGGTTTGGCGACAGAGCGGATCATATGAATTTCATTTTCCCCCTGCTGCCGCGACGCGACTCTTCCCGGTGTATATGCGAGAGAGCCAATATTTACGCACCCGATGAAACACAATCCATGACAACTGCCTATTCTTATTCATGATACAGGATTCCATGCGGTATCCACCGGTTCACCCACGTTAAGGAGCTAAGCAATCGGTCCGCCGATGTCAATATGTCAATCCGAAGGAAAAGGCAATGAGAAATATATACATTATATTTCTTAAACGATACCGGTGAATATCGACTGCGCCCTTGGGTCAACTCGCCTCAAAAGATGGAATCTGATCATTCTAATGATGGAACAGTCTCATTCCGCAAAAGGCCATGGCGATACCGTATTTGTTGCAGGTGTCAATCACCTGCTGGTCGCGGATGGAACCGCCGGCCTCGACAATGGCGGTCACACCGCTGCGGTGTGCTCGTTCAATGTTGTCGCCAAAGGGAAAGAACGCGTCGCTGCCCAGGGCGACGCCTGTGACCTTGGCAAGCCATGCCTTCTTCTCGGCTGCAGTCAGTGGCTCGGGCCGCCGGGTGAATGTTTCGGTCCAAACGGCCTCGCCAATGGCGTCCTCCGACGTATCGCCTAAGTAAACGTCGATGGCATTGTCGCGGTTGGGTTTGGCAACATCGTCGCGAAAAGGCAGAGCCAGCACCTTGGGCATATGGCGCAGCTGCCAGTTGTCAGCCTTCTGGCCGGCCAGGCGGGTGCAGTGGATGCGGCTCTGCTGGCCGGCGCCCACGCCAATGACCTGGCCGTCCTGCACATAGCACACACTGTTGGATTGCGTGTATTTCAGGGTAATCAGAGCGAGCACCAGGTCGCGCTTCTGCGCGTCCGTCAGGGTTTTATTCTTAGTCACCATATTTTCCAGCATGCGGTTATCGATCTTCAGATCGTTACGGCCCTGCTCAAAGGTAATGCCAGAAACCTGCTTGTGCTCCAGCGAGACAGGGACATAGTTGGCGTCGATTACGACCACGTTGTAGTTGCCGCCTTTCTTGGATTTCAGAATTTCCAGAGCTTCCGGTTCATAGCCGGGAGCGATGATGCCGTCGGTGACCTCAAACTTGATGATCTTCGCCGTGGGTACGTCGCAAACATCGGAGAGCGCAATCCAGTCTCCGAAACTGCTCATGCGATCGGCGCCGCGGGCGCGCGCATAGGCACAAGCAAGCGCAGAGAGTTGCATGCCGGGATCGATGTGATACATCTTGCGCAGGACGTCGTCTAAAGGATAGCCTAGGGCAGCACCGGCAGGAGAGACATGTTTAAAGGAGGCCGCGGCAACCATGCCGGTATTCTCTTTGAGCTCCTTTACCAGTTGCCAGCTATTTAAGGCATCCAAAAAGTTGATGTAACCGGGCTTGCCGTTCAATACGACAACAGGCAGGTTGCTGCCGTCCGCCATAAAGATTCTGGCAGGCTTCTGGTTGGGATTGCAGCCATATTTAAGGGCTAATTCGAACATTGATTATTCCTCCACCGTTTTATATTTGTTCATGATGACGTCTTGATAGGTTTGGGTCGTGAGGTCAATGGCGCGGACAAACAGACTCACCTTGTTGTCCTCGTTCAATGCTCTCCACAGCTTGGCAGCGTATTGTTTCGGGTCTTCCTCGTCCATGGTGACGCGTAATGGCTCGCCCGCAAAACTGGGAATCGGCGTGCCGTTGCACTTGTAGGTGCTGATAAAGTGTCCCTCGCCGGTAAGCGGCTGCGAATAATCGAAGGTAAAGCGCTGCACGCTCTTCTCGTCGCCGTCGTCGCTCTTCAAAATGCTCAGCTTGTAGCCGCCCGCACGCATATCCACCACACCGGAAATGCGGGGCGTCCAGTTGGGTCCGTCGTCCTCAAAGGTGCGGGTATTCAGCGCGGCTTCAAAGCCATAGCTGGGAAAATCGTTACGGGCCAAGAAATTCAGGATGGTGTCGGTCTGGTCGCCATTGGTCACAATCGTCGTGTTGTTCAGAGTCAGCACGGGGTTGTAAATAATCAGGTGCGGGTCC
>CAIVDK010000363.1 GCA_903904655.1 uncultured delta proteobacterium
AAAAGTTATCAAACCCTATGATGATGCGGAAGATGCGGTTTACTACGCACGGCCCCAGTCGGCTTGCGCCGGCATTGTAATGACTCCGGGGCTCTTTGCCCTGTTTGGCCCCAACGATGCGCACATGCCCCACCTGCATGCAGCAGGCAAACCGGAGACAGTCAAAAAATCCGTGATGAAAATTCGTATCGATATACCTTTGAAATAGAACCATTGGAGTAACACCATGCTACCCAAATTAACTGAAGCTGAATATAAAGGTGAATATCGAATCTGGCTGAAATTTGCCGATGCAACAGAAGGTGAAGTGGATTTCCAGAACGAACTGTGGGGCGAAATGTTCGAATCGTTGAAGGACAAGGATTTGTTTGCAAAATTTTCCGTACACAAAGAACTGGAAACCATCGTTTGGCCGAACGGCGCCGATTTTGCGCCGGAGTTTCTCTACCAAAAATTACGTCCCGATTATTCGCTTCGGTCGAAAACAAAAATTAACGTGGCATGACAGCAAAGTTCAGTAATGCTTCAAGAACGAATGTATAAGGATTAAATAAATAGCGTTGTCCCCTTTTAATACAAACCGCTAACGGTTCTTTGATGAAAACGTCCATTTTTTCATGGCAATAATTAAGTGTTATGTCCCCTGAATCCATATCCGTCATGGACAAAGATGCACTAACCAGTGGTTACCGTGATATGCTCAAAACACTTTACAGCCCGCGCATTTTCTATCAGCGCGTCAGTGAGTTTCTTAAATCCTATAACCCTGCACCGATTGTCCGGGGAGATAAGCACATAAGTAAAAACGTTCGAGCGTTGCTGAAATCTATTCTCTTTCTCGGTATCCTGGGAAACGGCGCTTCCCAATGGTACTACTGGAAAATGATGATAAAAACCCTGATCTTTTACCCAAAAGCATTCGCCGACGCAATGCAGTTTATGATCTACGGTGAACATTTCCGGAAAGTAGCCAACGAACTGTTGGTTCGCGAGAAAGAAACAGCCAAATCAAGATGCTGCTGAGCATTCAGTATATTCTTCGATATTGCCTGCTATCGACCTCTATCGGTGGCAGTCGAAAACACTGACGAGACAGCCCTTCTCACGTGAGGGCTTTTTATTGTTCATCCGGTTTTTGCGTATTTTGTGATTTAAAAGGGTGGTACAATTTTGGGGTGGCGTGCTGATAGCAGCTACAACTACACAGAAGGGGCAGTTGTTAGAATTGAGGGTTACCGGATTGAAATAGAGTAACGGTAGGCACCAGCGACGGCTCTTTTCACCTTCATCCATAATGGGCGACGGTTAAATTATCAAGGGAGCATTTACGGCTTGATCTCCACCAGTTGTCCAACCTTGACCTTTTTTAACGCTTGCTGGTTTCCCTCGATAACGACCCAGGATTTGTCAACTTGTAATTGTTCAGTCATTCTCAGAGTAACTGGCAAGCTTGACTGATCACATGTGCTTTTTCCAGATATGGGGTCTTCCACTTCTTGAAATGTATAGACGGCAAGCTTCGAACCTTCATGGAGACCATTATTTTTGCCTAGATTAATAAGCGCAATTTTTTCTTTGCCGTCAACACTAGTCTTGGTCTGATATATATAACCTTTGACAATGAAATACTTGGCCAATGCTGGTTTTAAATCGGTCAGATCTTTAGCGGCCGCCTTCTTTACTCCCCCAACAATCTCCGCAAATCCCGGGTAACGCATTTTTCCAATATTCACCTTACCGACAAGTTTTTTGGAAAAAACGACCTCTCCAGTCTCCACATCTAGTATGCGCACCATCACTTCCGATTCGATCTTCCAGCCCTCTGCTGACTCCGCAGCTACGGCTCCAGCTGCACCGACCAACATCGCCCGGGTGGCCACCCAAAATCCCCCACCTGTGGCCACTTGAAAATCCCCCACCCAACGGTTGTTTTTAAGGCCTGAAAAACAGGTTTTCAAAAGCATCTTCACAAACGGTTGGCAGAACGTTACAGACTCCCATTTCACA
>CAIVDK010000364.1 GCA_903904655.1 uncultured delta proteobacterium
GTCTTGTTTCGCAAAAGCAACGTTGAGCCCAAAAGAATGAAGCTGGTATTTTCTGATGCCGTATCCCCTGCGGAGTTTGTTCTGGTGGAGGGTAGGAGCGGATCGCGCGAAGAACTGAAAATAGAGCCGCCGCTTTATATTTACGAAGAACCCAAAAAATACACGCAAGATATGAAAAACATTTTCAGCGAGCTTGCTTCTTCTCCCGCAGCCTGCGACGGCTGATTTCCGTTTTCATAACCCGCTTTACTATCTCGGCTAATTCCCGATCCGCCAGTGCTTCCGTACATTCGGCAATCATCTTTTTATCTCTTTCCTTGAGGACGATCTTTTCTACGTCTGCGGCATTGTACCCGGAATTCTTGGGAGCAGGTCTGTATCCGACGGTAAAGTGAATCTCCTTGACCGGTGTCTTTCCGGCAAGCTCGTTGATTTTTTGCCGGATGTCTTCTTTCATGAAATGCAACTGTTGCACCCAGACGGAGGAGGTTGTTTTAACAAACAGGGTTCCCGCACGCCAGCCGTCGGGTTGGGTTTGCGCAGCAATTTGCGCGCCAACTGCTTTCGGCCAGAGTTTGAACAGGACGTTTTCTTCCAGTTTGGCGGCCATGCCTCTTTTTTTAAAAGTGGAAAACAAAATTTCGCCAATGGATTGTAAACGTGCCTGGAAGTGTTTTTTTCTCATGGCTTTAATGTGACATAATTTGACGGGATGATCAAGGTGAATCAAAAATTGGCAGAGGCACTTGCGCGGATTATTCTTTTTTTAATCCCGCTGTTGCGGGATGAGCGTCAATTCTCCGCAGCGAGCCCGCGAGGTGGTTGATTTCTTGCGCAAAAATGTCAAAGGTCCGTTGATTAAATAGAACGTGGCGGATGAGTTGAATTTCTTTATTCTCCAGAACAAATTCAACGCAGGACTTCAGCGCCAAATGAGCGGCTTCATGGATCGGATAGCCATAAACGCCGCAGCTGATGGCCGGAAAGGAGATGCTTTGCAAGCCATTCTTTACGGCCAGCGTCAGGCTATTCTGATAAGCGGAGGTCAAAAGTCGCGCTTCTCCCTGTGCGCCGTCGCGATAGATGGGTCCAACGGTATGGATGACATATCGGGCTTTGAGGTTGCCGCCGGTTGTGATGACGGACTGGCCTGTCGGGCAGCCTCCGATTTGGCGGCATTCGGCCATAATGGCAGGCCCGCCGGCTCGGTGAATGGCTCCATCTACGCCTGCGCCGCCTGCGAGACGGTTATTGGCGGCGTTCACAATGGCATCCGTGCTTTCCTGGGTGATGTCTCCACAGACAAGCTCAATGAGCGTTTGATTAAACGTGGCCTGCATTTTCCTTACTCCGCGGAGATTTTATCTCCTTCTCCATAAACCAGCATCCGGTAGGTTTTTTCAATCCGGTCCCAGTTTTCTTCGCGATCCATCGACCAGTAGCGGCCAACAACGGATACCACCTGTCCTAGTCGCAAAGCCAGGCATTTTTCCTCCACCTCTTGAATATAGCGGGCGCCGCTTTCCGGCAATTCGCCGCGTCTGCCCAGCATTCCATGAATAAAGAGGCGGGAGATGCCTTGTTGTTTGGCCATGTCCATTAAGGCGAAAAGGTGTTCAATGGAACCGTGCGAGCTGAAAAAAGAGACAATTCCCATCACATGCAGCGCCGTGCCGTTTTGTTTAGCCATCCTCATGACGTTGATGAAAGCCTGGTTTCTGTAAAAGTCATGGCTAAGGATCGCCTGATCAATATTGAGACGGTCGGAATAAATCCGGCGGCCCGCGCCAATGTGTAAATGCCCCGCCTCGGAATTGCCCACGGTTTGTGGCGGAAGTCCCACGGCGACGCCTGATGCGGCAAGCTTTGCCAGGGGACAGGTCTTGATCAATCTGTCCATTACCGGCGTTACGGCGCGGACGATCAGATTGCCGTTTTCAGCATTGCTCAGTCCCCAGCCGTCCAGTATTGTCAGCAATAAGCGTTTAACGGGTGCGAAGGAATGTCTGTTTTGTTCGATGAGCGAAATCCCGGTCATGGAGGCGGGTACAGGCAAGCCGAGGATATTCAGTACCGTCGGCGCGATGTCGGTCAGCGCCCCGTGGGGCTTCAGTGTCAATGTTTGATCCGGGTGCAGTAAGACAAAAGGCACGGGGCTGTCCGTATGCCCGGTATCAACACCGCCGTCGGGGTAAAGCCATTTTTCAACCGTGCCGTGATCGGCTGTGACCAGCACGGCGATTTCCTGTCGCAGCGCTTCCTCAATGAGAAGGCCCGCGTTTTGATCTACCGCCTGAATCGCACGGAGCACAGCCGACTCATTTTCGATATGACCGACAACATCCACATTCGGGTAATTCACAACGATAAAATTGCAGCATGGATCTTTAATCTTGGCGAGGGCCGCGTCAGTGATTTTCCCGATGGACATTTCCGGGGCTTCATCAAACAGCCTGACATCTTTGCGTGTGGGGATGACGATTCTTTCTTCGTCAGGCAGCGGGTCGGATTTCTTGCCGTTGAAAAAGAAGCTGACATGAACGGCTTTTTCTGCTTCCGTTATTTTGGCCTGGGTTAAACCCTGCATGGCGATGACATCGCTTAATGTGTCGAAAAGAACGCCCTGAGGCTTAAAAGCGACCTCGACGTTCAATCCTTTCTGATACTCAATCATGGTTGCAAAGTTGACGTTGATGTTTTTATCGATCGGGAATTCACGGAAACTTTGCTCCGTAAGACTGCGAGTTAATTCAATTTCGCGTTCACCGCGAATATTATAGAAAATAACCGAATCGCCCGCATGGATTCTTCCTACGGGTTCATTTTGATGGTTGACCAACACCAGCGGGAGAAGGGTTTCGTCTTCCTCGCCCTGATCATAGGCGTTGCGGACTGCTTTGGACATGGGGAATTTGACTTCAGGGTGCATGGAAATACCAGCTTATTCATTGGAGATGTTAATAGGGGTGTTTATTTAACGAAAGAATCCCAAGCTGTAAAGGAAAAATATTTTTGCCACGCTTGCAAAGCCTTTTTAACTTGAAAATTAAGCGCTTAAATGATAAATGCCGCGAAAGTATTGAAGTAGGTTTTATTATGCAGGCTATGCTACCGGGAAAAGAACATAAGCACGAGAGTTTGTGTGAAGAACTATTGCGGGAACGAGCGGCTGTTTTGAGCCGGGCTGGTTTTGCCGTGGAAGATGCGCTGGAAGTGCTCATGAAGATCAACCGGCAGATTGAACAAAAGATCGAGCATCTGCGAATGGTTCAAAACCCTGGTTTCGGTCAGGGAAACATGAGTAATAAACAGTCGATATTTGAAGAAA
>CAIVDK010000365.1 GCA_903904655.1 uncultured delta proteobacterium
AAAGTTTTCCCTTCTGCCGCCTGACCATCGAGAGTGGCCGCCATCGCTACCAGAAAATTATTCATCGGTACTCTAGCCATCAGGTCGATAGATTTGACGTAATCGGGTCCGGGCCCGTTTTTCGCTGAACGCAGCTCCTGTGATCCGGTTAGATATAAATTGCGATCAATTGCCGACTCCGCGCCATAACCCAGTTGATCGTAGGTACGCGCCAGTAATTCGCGCGCGACTTTTTTGTCCGGTTGGGCAAACACAAGATGGTTCAGCAGTTCAGCAACCCAGCGATATTCACCGCGATCAAAAGCTCTCTGTGCAGCCGTCAGCACCCGATCCGGGCCGCCCATCATTTCCACATAGCGTATAGCGGCCTCCTGCCGAGGCAGCATGTCCAGATTGGCCGGGTTGCCATCAAACCAGCCGATGTAATACTGGTAAATAGCCCTGGCATTACGGCGCGCCGTGCCATAATAGCCGCGCACAGCAAATGCAGCTTCCAGCGATGCCGGCAGCTTCATCTGCGCGGCTATTTCGGTAGGCTTCATGCCTGTATTGATCATGCGCACGGTCTGGTCATGAATGTATTTGTAGGCATCCCGATTTTTTTTCATGAAATCGACTACTCTGGCATTGCCCCACAGAGGCCAACTGTGAACGCCAAAATAAATTTCGGCCTGCCCGAAGTGCTCCAGCCCATCTTCAATGTAGCCTGCCCAGAGCAACGCGTCACGGACTTTAGCCCCACGCAGCGTCAGGATTTGATGCAGGGTTTGATTCAGGATTTCGGCACCGCAATAGGCCTTGAAGTCAGGCAAATAAAAGGCCATCTCGGCAGGCGCCTCCGATACCGGTGCGTTCTGAAATACGAAGCGGACGCCATCCAGTGTCATTTCTTGTTGCGCACTATTGACGATGATTGTTGGTGGAAGAATACCGGTTTCTCCCATCGCTACGCTATTGCCAATGCCGCTATCCACGATGCCTTTTGCCGAAGCCGGCAATTGCAGTCCGAATTGCCACGTCGCACGCCGCCCCATGGCAGAACCTACCAGAATATTTTCACTCGTCGCTTCTTTCAGAAATCCTTCGGGCGCAACTACGGGCAACTTACGGCTGGTTGCCTCTTCCGCAGAAACAATGCCGAACACACCGCCAAAGTGGTCTATATGACTGTGGGTGAAAATGATGGCAGAGACAGGCTTATTGCCCAAATGCTTTCGGGCAAAGGCCATAGCCGCTTTAGCAGTCTCCCGGCAGGACAATGCATCAACGATTATCCATCCGGTCTTGCCTTCGATAAGCGTGAGGTTGGCAAGGTCAAAGCCGCGCAGCTGGTAAATGCCGTTGGTGACCTTGAACAAGCCGATAACCTTATTGAGCTTAGCCTGACGCCATAAACTTGGATTAACGGTCGGCGGCGCGTTACCTTCGACAAACCGGAATCGATCGAAGTCCCAAACAACTGAGCCATCATCAGCCAACACCTTGCCCGTCGGTACGGCAATTAGCCCCCGCTGAGCGTCATCAAAGGCTTGCTGTTCGGCTAAATTCAGTGATTTAGCCAAAGCGGCATTGGCCGCAATTGTCACCTTCGTTGCGTCATCAAAGGCAAAACCATTGCCAGCCTTAGTGCCCTCACCCAGAAACTTGAACAATATGGCTCCGGCAAAAATGATAACCGTAGCTGCCAGACAGATAATCAGTTTTAAATGTTTCATCCTTCTAAAACCTTTAATTTTTCCCAGCATCGGTTCGCACCTTTGCCGTAACTGTTAAGTTTTTTATTAAAGTCTTGACGACTTTGTAAAAAGTCGGGAACCATCTGCCTTGTAATTCCGGACTTATACCTTAATATTTCCATCCTTCATTGTCTTAGTGGCCTTGAAGATTTCCATCGGGAACTTTTTATAAACCTCTTCGAGCTTTGCCAGCAGTACCGGATAGCCGATGCTTTGAGCCAGCGCGAAGGGTCCGAAAGGTGAACCTCCCCCGTTGGCCATGGCCAGATCAACTTCTTTGGGATCATCGGCAATGTCTTCCTCCAGAATCTTTGTGGCTTCATTCACCTGCAGAGCAATCATGTGGTTGAAATCATATTCTTTAGTCGCTTTGGCCGGATCGATTTGGGGACGCCCCTGGGACCAGTCATAAAAGCCTTTGCCGGTTTTTTTGCCTAGTGTGCCCGCTTTTAGATAGGCCATTAGGGCATCTGATGGTTTGTAATCCGGCGAAAGTACGTTGGCGAAATATTCGAGACCATGAACTGCGATGTCAATTCCGACATAGTCCACCAGTTCGAATGGTGTCATGGGCATGACCGCTTTGAAAGCCGCATCAAATTCTTCCGGTGTGGGATGGACGGCCTCCAG
>CAIVDK010000366.1 GCA_903904655.1 uncultured delta proteobacterium
GATCCTTTTCGTAAATCAAAGTCTCCAGCTCTCTTTGCGTCTTCACACTGGCATTTTGACCGTAAAGATATTCTTTGGCTTTGTTTTCGTAAGCGCCGGTTGCCACGATTACCACACCGTGCTCGAAAACTTTTTCGTCTTCTTTAACTTTAACAGTTGTTTTGTAATTGCCGATAAAACCATCAATCTTAACAATCTGAGCGCCTGTGGCTACAGTGATTAATGGATTTTTATAAACCTTTTCCAAAAGCGCTTTCAGATGAGCGCGGGTATCGAGCCCTTCGAGTGTTTTATAAAGGTGATTGTAGTTACCACCGAGGCGCTCTTCTTTTTCCACAATGTATGAGGCAAAACCCTGATCGGCCAGAGATAGTGCGGCAGTAATGCCCGCTAGACCGCCACCGATAATCAAAGCCTGATGATTAACTGAAAGCTGACCGGGTTTCAGGGGCTTGAGATATTGCGCTTTGGCCACAGCCATGCGTAGCAGATCTTTTGCTTTTTGGGTAGCCGCTTCCGGTTCGTGCATATGCACCCAGGAATTCTGATCACGAATGTTGGCCATCTCAAACAAATATCTGTTCAAACCGGCCTTCTCGCAGTTTTCCTGGAACAGGCCTTCATGTGTACGGGGCGAACAGGAAGCAACAACTACACGAGTAAGATTTTTTTCTTTGATGACTTCAGCCATCTTCACCGCCGTATCTTGGGAACAGGTAAAGAGGTTATCAGCCGTATAAACTACGTTGGGCAATGTGGCGGCATAATCTCTGACGGCAGGAACATCCACAACACCGCCGATATTAATGCCGCAGTGGCAGACAAATACACCCGTGCGCACTCCTGTGCCACGCATATCCATTTCTTCCGGATTTTCTGCCGGCGTAATCATTGTGCCTCGTCTTGAGGCGAGCAATCCTTCCGCGCAGGCTGCGGCGGCACTTGCTTCCATAACTGTTTCCGGAATATCTTTCGGTCCACCAAACGCGCCGCAGACAAAAACGCCGGGCCGTGATGTCTCAACGGGATTTTCCAGCTGCGTTTTGCAGAATCCATGACTTTCGAGTTCTATTCCCAAACTCGAAGCAAGCTTTTTAGCATCTTTAGGCGGCGTCAGACCGACGGATAGAACAACCATATCGAATTCTTCATCGATTAATGTCCCATCCTGATTTACATATTTGATGAGTAGATTATTCGTCTGCTGCATTTCCTTAATTACGGAAGGCATTGAACGGATATAGCGGATGCCGTATTCTTCTTTGGCGCGTGTAACAAAACGGTCAAAATCCTTGCCATGAGCGCGAATATCCATGTAGAAAATTGTCGGCTCCAGCCCCTTGGCATGTTCTTTACCAATGATGGCTTCCTTGGTTGCATACATACAGCAAACTGATGAACACCAACTGTTATCGCAGGAGGTATCGCGCGAACCGACGCACTGAATAAAGGCAATCTTCTTGGGCTCTTTGCCGTCAGAAATTCTCTGTACATGACCAAAGTATGGACCCGACGCGGAAAGGATGCGTTCAAACTGAATGGCGGAAACAACATTTTTATAAATACCGTAACCGTATTCACCGCGCTTACGGGCATCAAATATTTCAAAACCGGGCGAAGCAATTACAGCACCCACTTCAATAGTTTCTTCTTCAATCACCATATCGTGGTCAATGGCCTTGGCAATACAGGCATCAACACACTGATAACATTCCGAACAGATACCGCAGTCAAGGCAACGATGCGCTTCCGCGATGGCTTGCGCTTCATCGAAGCCGAGGCCGACTTCTTTGAAGTTTGTTCTGCGGTCTTCCGGTTTCATCAGCGGATATTTCGCTCGGGGAATCTTGGGCACTTCGGAAACGTCAGCCTTATCGGCCAAGTCTTTAGTCCAGTCTTTTTCGCGGCCGGCCTTAATATCCTCACCCATGAGATAGCGGTTGATGGATTTGGCCGCTTCCTTGCCCGCAAAGACAGCCTTGACGACCGTCTGGGGGCCTGTGACCACATCACCACCGGAAAAAATACCGGCAACATTTGTTGCATAAGTAACCTGATCATAATCAACGTTATTCCA
>CAIVDK010000367.1 GCA_903904655.1 uncultured delta proteobacterium
ACCACTATTTAATTTGATTATGATTCATCAACATTACAGAAAATGGTTGACAACCAGACAGGAAGTATCATAATGATACCAAAAGTGAAAGAAAAGCGTAAACAACATTACGTATTGAGTGAATTTAAGGTTCTTTTTAAATATGAAAAGACTCGACATATAACGCGGAAAGCCCACAAAGGTGCAGCCGATGAAGGGTATATGACCGTCGAAGATATTGAGGGCGTCATTGATCGGCTTTGCTCTGAACATTTTGATAAGTCTATGACCGCCTATTTAAATCACAAACTTTGGCAAGACGTATATAAGATTACAGACGGAGAGAAAAAACTTTACATCAAATTGCAATTTTCACTGGATGTGCCCAAAAAAGCAGTTTTGATTCAAATGAAGAAAGATGAAGGAAGAGATGATTAAAATGAAAGAGCAGAAATGCCCCATTTGTGGTGCTGGTTCGCTAAAAAACGAAGTAAAAACAGAGACCTTTACATATAAAGGTGAAAGCAAGGATATTCCCAATTACATCACCTGGTCATGTTCTGAATGCGGGGAAGCAATTGTTGATAATGAATCCCTGAAAGCATCGGGCAAATTACTCAAGGATTTTCAGCGTGAAGTGGACGGACTTCTTACAGGTGCGCAAATCAAGGCGATCCGGTTGAAGTTGGGACTAAAACAGGCCCAATTGGCCAATATCATTGGCGGCGGGGAGAAAAGCGTGGCACGTTATGAAGCCAGCCAAATATCGCAGAGCAAAGGGATGGATAATCTTCTGCGCATCCTGGATGCCTATCCGCAGACCTTGAACGTTATCCGGAAGAATGACGCCCATTGCATAGCGAAAGCAAAAGTAACTTATATCAAGGATTTGCAGGAGAAGATCGGCTATCAGGTCAGAGAAGCGAAATATACTTCCGACGAAAAGGATATGGCTTATGGAACTTAAATTCAGAATCGAGGTCATCAGGCTTATTGAAGCTCACTTTGCTCTTAACCGGCAATATAAATGGGTAAAGGATGAGATGATAGAATTTCAGCAGAGCATTGAGATTGAACATAAGTCCACTGACAACATTCTAGATGTTGTTGTGCGGTTTTATTCGGATTCAGAAAAGCAGCCTTTTCGATTTTCCGTGGCGTGGGAGGGGGCATTTGTTTTTGAAAAAATGCCTGCGAAAGAGCTGATGGAGAGGATTGCTCATATCAATTGCGCGGCCATTATTTTCCCTTATATAAGAGAATCCATCGCCGACTTGACCCGACGCTCGAGCATTGTGCCGTTGAATTTACAGCCGATTAATTTTGTTGCCTTGTATGAAGAAAAGCAAAAACCAGCAAGTCAGTCTGCAACGCGAAAAACCGTTAAGAAAAATAAAATAAAAAATGACCTATAAGAAAAAACTCATTGAAGTGGCGCTGCCGCTGGAGGCGATTAATAAAGCATCGGCAAGAGAAAAATCCATTCGTCATGGTCATCCTTCAACATTGCATTTGTGGTGGGCCAGGCGTCCGCTGGCGGCGGCTCGGGCGGTGATCTTTGCCCAGATGGTGGATGATCCTTCGGCGCACCCTGATCTTTTTCCAACTGAAAAAGCCCAGAACAAAGAACGGCAGCGGTTGTTTCGTATTATTGAAGATCTGGTTTTATGGGAAAACACTACCAACGAAGAAGTATTGCAGCAGGCCCGTGATGAGATCTGGCAGAGCTGGCGCTACACATGCGCCGAAAATGCCGATCATCCGCGTGCCAAGGAACTTTTTGACCGTTACAAACTACCCGCCTTTCATGATCCCTTTGCTGGTGGCGGAACACTGCCTCTGGAGGCGCAACGCCTGGGACTGGAGGCTTATGCGAGCGATCTTAACCCAGTTGCTGTATTGATTAACAAGGCAATGATCGAGATTCCCCCGAAATTTGCCGGGAAACCATCTGTGAATCCTGAATGGCAAAGCAAAAGACCCGAAGAAAAAGCCATGCGCACATGGAAAGGTGCGGAGGGTCTCGCCGAAGATGTTCGCTATTACGGGAAATGGATGCGGGATGAAGCCGAAAAACGCATTGGTCATCTTTATCCTAAAATTGAAATTACTAAGGAAATAGCGCAAGGGCGCCCTGATTTAGAGCAATATATTGGCAATTCGCTAACCGTGATTGCTTGGCTCTGGGTGCGGACTGTAAAGAGTCCCAACCCGGCCTTTGCGCAGGTGGACGTTCCGCTCGCCTCGACCTTCATGCTCTCCACCAAGGTGGGCAAGGAGACATACGTCGAGCCAGTGATTGCGAAGGGTGGCTACCGCTTCACAGTGAAGGTTGGCAAGCCTAAGGATGTAGCTGCTGCGAAGAGCGGTACTAAGCTCGCGCGAGCCAACTTTTTTTGTGTAATGTCAGGTTCGCCAATTTCTGGCGATTATATCAAGGCAGAAGGAAAATCTGGACGCATGGGAGCACGGATGATGGCCATCGTAGTCGAGGGTGTGCGTGGTCGCATCTACCTGCCAGCGACCGATGAAATGGAGGCCATAGCGTGCCAAGCCAATCCGAAATGGAAGCCGGACATATTGATCTCCGGTAGTACTCAATACCTTGGCGTGAAACCCTATGGTATGGAGCAATTCTCTCAACTCTTCACAGACCGACAGCTCGTAGTGTTGTCGAATTTCTCAGATCTAGTTCATGAAGCGCGGGAGCGTATAAAGCGCGACGCGTTGGCTCCTCTTCTGCGCGATGATGCCACGCCCCTCAATGCTGGAGGTACCGATGCGATCGCTTACGCCGATGCAGTGGCAGCATATTTAGGGATTGGCGTGAGTCGTCAAGCCAACAGGTCTTCAACCCTTAACTTCTGGGATTCGCAAGGCGAGAACGTGCAGCAAGTGTTTGCACGGCAAGCGATGTCTATGACTTGGGATTTTGTCGAAGCAAACCCGCTGAGTGAATCAACAGGGAACTATATGGGGCAACTCGGATACCTCATAAATGCCTTACATACCCTTCCACAAGTTGGTAGTGGTCAAGCCATTCAGAAAGATGCGACGAAACAGGACATCAGTCAATCGAAGGTGATCTCAACTGACCCTCCTTACTTCGATAATGTTCCGTATGCCGATTTATCGGATTTCTTCTATGTCTGGCTTCGCCGATCGTTGCGGCCAGTGTTTCCGGATCTCTTTACAACAATGGTCGTACCTAAAACTGAAGAGCTGGTTGCCTTCGCATACCGTCATGTGAGTAAGGATGCGGCAGGAGTGTTCTTCATGGATGGAATGACTCGGGCAATGCACTGTCTATCCGAACAGGCGCACCCCGCTTTCCCTGTCACCATTTATTACGCATTTAGGCAGTCGGAGACGGAAAGCAATGGCACTGCCTCCACTGGATGGGAGACCTTCCTAGAAGCGGTTATTCAAGCCGGTTTTGCGACCAGTGGAACCTGGCCCATGCGTACGGAATATACGGGCAATCTTAAGACAAAGCGTAACGCACTTGCCTCCAGTATTATCCTAGTCTGCCGTAAGCGCGAAACTGATGCGCCTACCACCACGCGCCGCGAGTTTGTCAACACGCTCAAGGCAGAACTGCCCATAGCGCTCGCACATCTGCAACGCGGGAACATTGCCCCGGT
The DNA here is from genome assembly GCA_903904655.1 of uncultured delta proteobacterium. Lineage (GTDB taxonomy): Bacteria > Desulfobacterota > Syntrophia > Syntrophales > Smithellaceae > UBA8904. The sequence goes on from CAIVDK010000367.1 coordinate 3,624, forward strand.
GGATTTAGCACAAGCCGCTATCGGCCCGGGTATGGCGATCTACACCCGTTATGCCAAAGTACTCGACGCCGAAGGTAAACCGATGTCTGTGCGGGATGCGTTAGCGCTTATCAACCAGACTTTTGATGATGCTCTAGCCGAGCAGGAAGGCGACTTTGATGCCGATAGCCGCTGGGCACTAGCTTGGTTTGAACAGTTTGGCTTTGCTGAGGGTGAGTATGGCGTGGCGGAAACACTCTCCAAAGCTAAAAATACAAGTGTGGAAGGTTTGGTCGCAGCCGGTTTTTTAAATTCCAAGGGCGGCAAAGTGAAGATTTTGAAACCGTCCGAACTGCCGGAGGATTGGGATCCGGAAACGGATAAGCGTCTGACAAACTGGGAAATGGTTCACCATTTAATCCGTGTGCTTGAATCCGGAGGCGAATCCGAAGCAGCAAAACTTGTTGCCAAACTGGGCTCCAAGGCTGAAACCGCCCGCGAATTATGCTATCGGCTCTATACGCTCTGTGAACGCAAAAAGAGGGCAGCCGAGGCGCTTTCCTACAATGCCCTGGTCCAAAGCTGGCCAGAAATCAGTCGTCTGGCGGCAGACCAAAGTAAAGCAGAAGAACCACAAAAACCGCAAGGTGAACTTTTTTAATACGACTAAAGGAATAGACAATGGCCATCACCAACTATGATCGTGTCGGCAAAGCAATGGAACTTCTCAAAGACGGCTTGATCCCCTTTGTGGAACGTGAATTGAAATCCCAATACGCACAACAGTGGATCGAAGAAGCAAAAACTTCGGTGAGCGATACGCAGGCAAAGCTGTTTGTTACAAAAGATAAACCTCAATGGGATATCGCTTCAATTCTTTCTGTTATTTGGAACAAGTGGGAGCTCGTCTTTCGCAAGACACTGGGTCGTGCTGAACGAAGCATAGTCAGCGAACTGCGGGAAGTGCGCAATAAATGGGCGCACCAAAATCCATTTTCCGGCGATGATACCGATCGGGCGCTTGATTCCGCCGAACGTTTGCTGACGGCCGTATCCGCTCCACAGGCTGATGAGGTCCGGAAAATCAAGATGGAGCTGCGGCGAACAATCTATGACGAGCAGGTGCGGACTGAAAAACGAAAAAGCGCTAGCACAGCAATCGAAAGTGTTGCGACAACAGGTCTCAAGCCCTGGCGGGAAGTAGTAACCCCGCACAAAGACGTGGCCAGCGGTCGTTATTCGCAGGCCGAGTTTGCGGCGGATCTCTGGCAAGTGCACATGAATGAGGGCGCGGATGAGTATCGAGACCCATCTGAATTCTTCCGCCGCACGTATCTGACGGAGAGCCTCAAAGGAATGCTGGTTAATGCCGTGCGAAGGCTTACCGGAAAGGGCGGCGATCCGGTGGTTCAACTCCAGACCAATTTCGGTGGAGGCAAAACGCATTCGATGATGGCGCTGTATCATTTATTTTCAGGCATTGCCCCCACCGACCTTGCGGGTGTCGATGCCATTATGCAGGCAGCCGAAACGTTAAAGCTGCCCTCCGTCCGCCGTGTGGTATTGGTCGGCAATAAAATATCACCCGGTAATCCGGTCAAGAAATCCGATGGTACCGTGATCAAAACGCTCTGGGGGGAGCTTGCCTGGCAATTGGGCGGCAAGAAGGCTTTTGCCCGCCTTGCAGCCGACGACGAAAAAGCCACCAGTCCCGGCGATGTGCTACGCGAACTTTTTGTTGAATATGGCCCTTGCCTGATTTTGATTGATGAATGGGTGGCTTATGCCCGGCAGCTTCATGATCAGAGCGATCTACCCGCCGGCGGCTTTGAAACGCAGTTTACCTTTGCCCAGGTGCTCACAGAATCGGCCAAACTTTCTAAAAACTGTCTTCTGGTGATCAGTCTGCCCGCTTCGGATGCGGGACCTTCACCGCACACACAAGCCGACGATGTGGAAGTGGGTGGTCAGCGGGGCAGGGAAGCCCTTGACAGGCTGCGCAATGTGGTAGGACGCATTGAATCATCCTGGCGGCCAGCAAGCGCCGAGGAAGGATTTGAAATTGTCCGGCGTCGTCTTTTCCTGCCAATGACTGATCCAGCACAATTCACAGACCGCGATATAGTTGCACGTGCTTTTGCAGATTTCTATAAATCTCAGCAGTCCGAATTTCCGCCAGAGTGCCGCGAGGCGGACTACGAAAAACGGATTAAAGCAGCCTACCCAATTCATCCGGAAATATTCGATAGACTCTATAACGACTGGTCAACGCTGGTGAAGTTCCAGAGAACTCGAGGCGTCTTGCGGTTGATGGCAGCCGTCATTCACAGCCTGTGGGAAAAGGGAGATCGAAATCCACTGATCTTGCCAGCTAATATCGCCATAGACGATCTGCGCGTGCAATCGGAACTGACACGCTATCTAACGGATAACTGGGTGCCGATTATCGAAAAGGATGTGGATGGTGTAAGTTCATTACCGTTGAGATTGGACGGTGAATTGCCCAATTTGGGAAAATTTGCGGCCTGCCGGCGTGTAGCCCGTACAATCTACCTAGGTTCGGCTCCGTTAACTAAAGCCGCCCACCGGGGTTTGGAAGATCGTCGGGTTAAACTCGGCTGTATGATGCCAGGTGAATCGCCATCTGTCTTCGGGGATGCTTTGCGCCGACTGGCCGGTTCCGCCACGTATCTTTATCAGGATGGGCCACGATATTGGTATTCAACGCAGCCGACCGTTTTGAAACTAGCCGAGGATCGTTCTGAACAAATTAAGCGCGACCGCGATAAAGTGGCACAAGAAGTGGAAAGCAGGTTACGCAAAGACTTGGAGCGCAAAGGTGATTTTGGACGTATCCATCCCTTGCCGCGAACGGGACAGGATGTGCCGGATGATATGGATGCGCGTCTGGTTGTTCTGGGCATTGACTATCCTTACAGCAAAGAACCTGGCAATGCAGCAGAGACGGCGGCAAAGGCGATTCTTGAGTTACGGGGAACGACGCCGCGTCTTTATCGCAATGCACTGGTTTTTTTAGCCGCCGATAAAACGCGCTTACAGGATCTTGAAGAGGCAGCCTGTAAATATCTGGCGTGGGAAACCATTGTTACTGAAAAAGTGCAATTGAATCTTGATCCGCAACAGGTGAAGCAGGCCGAAAACCAGAAAACGGCCGCCGATACAGCAGTGGCCGCGCGGCTCCCGGAAACCTATCAATGGCTGCTGGTTCCAGAGCAAAAAACGCCGCAATCCGAAATGGCCTGGCAGGCGATACGTGTCACGGGTCAGGACGCTCTGGCTGTGCGGGCTGGTAAAAAATTAAGAAACGAAGAATTGTTGATCACCGGCTTTGCCGCGACACGATTGCGCATGGAGCTGGATAAAATTCCGCTCTGGCGGGGAAACGATGTGCCCGTCAAACAGCTTGCTGAAGACTTTGCCCGTTATTCTTATTTGCCGCGTCTCAAGGATTCATCTGTGCTGATTGCGGCTGTTCGTGATGGGGTGGCGTTATTGACATGGGTTCAGGATTCTTTCGCCTTTGCCGATAGTTTTGACGAAGCTGCCGGCCGCTATCGCGGTTTGCGTGGTGGCCAGGGAATATCGCTTGCCGATACAGATGCTTCGGGACTTCTTGTAAAGCCTGAGATCGCCGTTCAGCAAATAGATGCGGAAAAGGCAAAAGCAGCCGGCGAAAAGCCGAAGGACGGCGGCCAGGAAACGACAGGAGCAAAAGAGGAAGAGGTAAAGAAGGAAGACGACGATACACCCCCCAAGGCAGTTCAGCCAAAACGTTTTCATGGAACAGTGACGCTCGATGCCACGCGTGTCGGACGCGATGCCGGAAGAATCGCCGAGGAAGTCATTTCTCATCTTGCCGGACTCGTCAATGCCAAAGTCACCG
>CAIVDK010000368.1 GCA_903904655.1 uncultured delta proteobacterium
ATATCCCCGAACCATCGGCTACCACAAACGCGGGCAGATACTGATCCGTCGCCTTCGGATCTTCTTCGTAAAAGGTTTTCACGGCATCAGTTGCGGAGGGGAACTTCCTGCCCTTCCCCAAGACATGGGCCTCCCATCCCCTCTTCACAATATTCCAGTCGGAATTGTACCTGTCCATGGTTACCTTCATGCGTCCGCCGCCTGAGGCGATGGCGTAGTCAAGACCTTTTTCCACTGAGATCTTTTTCAGTTTTTCCTCTGTAGGTTTAATATAATCAAGCGCCGTCCTCTCTCCCACATCCCTTCCGTCAAGAAGGGCATGGACCCTGACTCTTTTGAAATTCAGCTCAGCACATGTGTCGATCATGATGAATAACTGCTCAATATGTGAATGGACATTCCCGTCTGATAAGAGCCCGATAAAATGGACCGTCCCCCCCCTTTGGGAACAATTTACGATGTTATCCCAGACATCGGATAGAAAAATCCCTCCGGTCTTGAGCGCCTTGTTTACAAGACGGGCACCCTGTTCAAAGATCCTGCCGGCACCGATGGCATTGTGCCCTACCTCGCTGTTTCCCATATCATCATCTGAGGGCAGCCCAACTGCCATACCGTGGGCCTTCAGTTGCGTGTATAGATCAGATTTGAACAACTTATCAAGGTTGGGTGTATCAGCACGGTAAACGGCATTCGTTTCATCTGCTTTCCCTATGCCCACGCCGTCCATGATAATCAACACGAGGGGACCTTTTCTGCCATGAAAAGATTTTAATTTATTGAGATTTAATGACATGGAAATGCTCCTTCATCTTAACCGCGCGCCCCCTTTAGTGGGGTCAGCCTCGCGTCCCCCTTCAGTGGGGATCAGCCTCGCGTCCCCCTTCAGTGGGGATCAGCCTTTAGCCTATTCCCCCTAATAACCAAAGAGCCCTTTCTTTTCAGATCGGGCTCTTTGTTAAATCAGTTAATCATGCTGGTCGTGTTTGCACTAGACCGCACATGCATCAACGGGTGGCTTAACTTCTTCCTTGCCCATTGCCTTAACAACCAGTTCAGCGATATCCCAGGCCTGCATCGTCTCGCTCATCTGCTGATCCTTGATGCCGTCAGACATCATGGTGAGGCAGAACGGGCAACCCACGGCAATCGTGTCGGCCTTAACAGCCATTGCCTGCTTGGTACGCGCATTGTTGATTCGCTCTCCAATATCTTCTTCCATCCACATTCTGGCACCTCCGGCGCCGCAACAGAAGCTCTTGTCGAAGCTGCGCTCCATTTCAACCAGTTGGAGGCCGGGAATGGCTTTCAGAATCTGACGAGGCTGATCGTAAACGTTGTTGTAACGCCCGAGGAAACAGGAGTCGTGATAGACAAACGTTCCCGACAGCGGCTGGGTCAATCGAATCTTGCCGTCCGCAATCAACTTCGCGATGATCTCGGTGTGATGGTACACTTCAAAGTTGCCGCCGAAATTCGGGTAGTCTTTCTTCAGAGCGTTATAACCGTGCGGGCAGATGGCGATGATTTTCTTCACGCCATAGCCGTTCATCACGTCAATATTAGCCTGGGCCAGCGTCTGGAAGAGATACTCGTTACCCGACCGCATAGCCGAATCACCGCAGCAGCCTTCTTCATTACCCAGGATACCAAAGCTGACACCTGCTTCCTGCAGAATCTTAGCCAGTGCGATAGAAATCTTTTTGCCGCGGTCGTCAAACGAACCCGAGCAGCCCACGTAGAACAGATATTCCACACTGGGATCTTCAGCCAATGTTTTGATGCCCAATTCCTTGGCCCAATCACCGCGCATGTGCGCACCCACGCCCCACGGATTGGAGTTGTTTTCCATGTTGCGGCAGGTCAATTGCAGTTCGGGAGCGAAATCCGCTTCGGTCAAAACCTTGTAACGCCGCATATCAATAATCTTTGGCACATGCTCGATGGAAGCCGAGCAATGTTCCATACAATACATACAGTTGGTGCAGGCCCACAATTCATGCAGGTCAACGACTTCACCCACAAGAACCTTCTCCGCAGGAGCCTTGTCGCCCTTGAAGGAGAGCACTGCCTTGTCGACGACGGAGTCAACCTTGTTCAGCCCCCGCATAAAGACATTCTGCTTGGCCGCCTCACCGCTCGCCTCGAGTTCCGCCTTTTTTGCCGCCACCGCCGCCGGGGCGTTTTCCAGCCAGTAGGTTTTAATATCCTGGACCATTTTCTTGGGCGACAGAGGCTTGCCGGTTAGATAAGCCGGGCAACCGTCCTGGCAGCGTCCGCAGCGCGTGCAGGCGTCGGAATCAAAAATCTGCTTCCAGGTAAATTCGTCCAGCTTGCCGACGCCGAACGCTTCCGCATTTTCAAAATCACGAATCGGTTCGATAGAGCCGGTCGGTTTGA
>CAIVDK010000369.1 GCA_903904655.1 uncultured delta proteobacterium
AATATTATAGGCATAAACCCTATAGTTCTTTTCACGGATGATGCCTGCAATGATTTCGGTGATTTTTATTTCGGCCTTTTCATCAAGTCTTATCCCTGTCTCTTTTTTGACATGGTAATCAATCATTCGTTGCGAGACTCTTGAATTATGGGTAACCCAGGTTACATGATAGATGCCTGCCGGAAAATATGCCTGATTGGATGTTCTCATTGCGTTTTATTCACCGGACACAAGCCCCAGAACAAGGGGTCTTGCCACCCTTGTTGCCAACTCCTTGTATATCGCCTGTTCATTTCTCGAGAACAAGGGGTTGCAACCCCTTGTTCTATGTTGATTTCCCTTCCACGATTTCTATTTCGTCTTCTGTTAGATCGTAGAGTTCATAAACAAGTTTGTCAATCTGCCGGTCAGTTGCGTCAATCTGGCGCTGTCAACGTTTGTTCATGACCGGTTTTGGCTGATTGTAGGGGCGGGGTATTCCCGCCCTGTTCCACCGGGGCATCCGCTCTATATTGATTGAAATACTTATCAATATTTTTCTTATTTACCGGTTTTTTTATTTTCACATTTCTTGTTTTGCGTGGTATTTAAGGCGCGGAAGGAAAGGAAAATGCCGTGAATGAAATACCCCTTGTCTTCGGTATCGGCCAGTGCTCGCTGGATTATATCGGCCTGCTCCCCGCCTATCCGCCACCCGACGTGAAATGTGAATTTTCCAATATGGTCGTACAATGCGGCGGCCCTGTGGCCACGGCGCTCGTTGCTCTCAAACGCTGGGGGCTGGATGGTTACATGGCGGGCGTTGTGGGCAACGACGATTTTGGCGCGCAAATTACTGCATCACTTTCCGGTGAAGGCATCGATACATCCGGTCTTCAAATCCGCGAAAATGAGCAATCGCAATTCGCGTTTATCGTCAGTGAACCTTCCACGGCCCGCCGGACGATCTTCTGGCAGAGGCCCACCGGAGGGGCGCTGCAACCGGAAGAAATCAATATCAACATACTCCTGAAAAGTGCGGCGCTGCATACCGATGGCCTATTTCCCGAAGCCTCGCTTTTTGCCTGCCGCAAGGCAAAGGAGGCGGGCATTCCCGTGATTGTCGATGCGGGAACATTGCGCGACGGGATGCTGGAAATGGCGGGATTCAGTGACTGCTTTGTCACATCGGAATCATTTTCCAACACGCTTTGCCGGACACCGGAGGAGACTTGCCGGATGCTGGCCGGCCTTGGCGTCCGCTTCACGGGCGTCACGCTGGGCGCGAAAGGGTATATCGCCCTGGTTGACGGACACTTCATCCGCAAAGAGGCATATCCGGCAAAAGTCATCGACACCACCGGTTGCGGAGATGTCTTTCATGCAGGCCTCACCTACGGTATCGTGCGGGGATGGAGCGCGGAAAAATCGCTGGACTTGGGCGCGTGGGCCGCGGCTCAGGTCAGCACGCAAATGGGTGGCCGCCGGGGCATCCCGAATGGACACGATTTACGGGACAAGGGGTTTGCCGATTTCCGGCGTTAACATCCTCATTAACGTGCTGAAAGTTACACGCCGGGGTTCTCATAAAAGGATTGACTGATTCGCAAAAACGCGATTTAAATAGCATTAATAAAAAACTGCGTCTTACGCCAAGCTCATAAAGGCGCACATTAAACGTCCGGCTAGGCTGCCGGAGAAAAGGAGCATATATGGGAACGATTCATAAAACCGGATGTGTTTTGTGCGCACAGAACTGCGGCCTCGAAGTCGAGGTGGAAAATAACCGCATTGTTAAAGTGAAGCCTGACAAGTCAAACGCCAGGAGCGAAGGTTATTTTTGCCGCAAGGGCATGAACATCGCCTATCACCAGCACAACGCCGACCGCCTGAAATATCCCTTAAAGAAAATCGGAGATAAATTTGAGCGAATTTCCTGGGATCAGGCCATTGATGAAATCGCAACTAAACTCAAAGGCATTATCGGTCAGTACGGCCCTCGCTCCTATGCCTACATGGGTGGCGGCGGGCAGGGCTGCCATTTTGAAGCGGCTTTCGGCGTACGCCTGATGCGGGGCCTGGGTTCGCAGTACCAGTACAACGCCCTGGCGCAGGAATTTGCCGGGGCTTTCTGGGTGTGCGGACGCACACATGGAAAACAGTACCTGCAT
>CAIVDK010000370.1 GCA_903904655.1 uncultured delta proteobacterium
TGGACAGAACATCTCTTTTTGGGCTTTTAGAAAAAATTGAAGCCATCCTGCCCAATACAAACTTTGCAGGACGGGCATTTTGTGCTAGGGAAGAAGAAGATGAAGGCTGACCCCCTTGCAGGGGGCGCGAGGCCGGAGGATGGAGATGATTAGAGAATACTTTCTGCCGGGAGGATGCACATGAAACTGCTGCGTACGGTGTTGATTCTTGCCGCAATGTTATTTTCGACAAATGGCATGGCTGCCGAGAAGTTACTCACTGTCGTGCATACCAACGACATGCACTCTCATTTCCAGGGATTCTCACCGGAAATCGACTATCAACCATTCCGTGTCAATGCCGATAAGACCCTTGGCGGCTGGGCGCGCGTTGCGACAGTCATTCAAAATACAAAAAAAGAAAGAGCCAATCCCGTCCTGGTCGTCGATGCGGGCGATTATACAATGGGATCACTCTTCCATATGTTGATTCGCGAAGAAGCCTTTGAACTTAGGCTGCTTAAGGCAATGGGCTACGATGCCGTAACGCTGGGCAACCATGAGTTTGATCTCATGCCCGCGGGACTGGCCGCCATTCTAAAAACAGCCAAAGCCAAAGGCGGCATGCCCCAAATCGTTCTGGCCAACCCCATCTTTGATCGCAAACAGCCTGTCCTGTCTGCGCTTGAAGACACTTTCGCCGAAACGGGCGTGAAGCCTTATACCATTTTGCAGCGCGACGGCCTGAAAATCGGCATCTTCGGCATTATCGGCAAGGATGCCGTTGAAGTATCGCCTTTTGCCAAACCGCTGACCTTCCGCGATCCCGTTGAAACGGCGCGCGACATGGTCGATGTGTTGCGCAACAAAGAAAAAGTGGATATCGTCATTTGCCTGTCGCACGGCGGACTGCGGGCCAACCCCAAAAAATCGGAAGACATCATCCTGGCGGAAAAAATCCCGGGCATTGATGTTATTATAAGCGGACATACGCACACAAAGCTCGATCAGCCGATTACCGTGGGCTCCACGCTGATCGTTCAGGCCTGGTGCTACGGCAGGCAGGTGGGCGTTCTGGATTTGGTCTTAAACGACGGCAAGGTCAGCTTAAAAAAATACACGCCCGTCGTCATTAACAGTGCCATTGCGGGTGATAAGCCAATTCAGGCCATCATCGCTTCATTTAAGAAAACCGTCGATTCGCGGCTGCTGGGGGCTCTGAATCTTTCTTATGATAAAGTGATTGCCCAAACCAAATGGGATTTAACAAACACCGCCGAGGAATCACCGCTGGGCAATCTGCTGGCCGATGCCATCCGCTGGACCGTCAATCAGGCGGATTCGAATCCAAACGATCCGTCAAGCCGCGTGGTGGTCGCCGTTGAATCCAACGGCGTCATCCGTGACAATCTGGTGGCGGGGAAAACCGGAAAAATCACCGTAGGCGATTTATTCCGCACCATTCCTCTGGGCATCGGCGCCGACGACACCATGGGTTATCCGCTGATTAGCTTCTATCTTTACGGCCATGAAATCAAAAGGGCACTGGAAATTCTGACCAGCGTGAGGCCGCTTAAAAATGATGACTACTATTTGCAAATCTCCGGCTTACACTTCACCTATAACCCGCACCGGATAATTTTCGACCGCGTAACCCGGATTGAGATAGGCGACGAAGGAACCGGTTTTGCGCCGCTCGACTACGATCAATCCAATAAAAAGCTCTACCGGGTGGCTGCCAATATCTACAATGCAACTTTTTTAAAGATGGTTGGTAAATTCACCTATTCCCTGTTAGACATCATACCCAAAGATAAAAGCGGCGCGCCCATTGAAAAGCTGTCGGCCGCATTGATAGACGGTAACAAATCGCAGCCGGGCATGCAGGAACTTAAACAATGGCAGGGCGTGATTCAATATCTCCGGTCTTTCCCGGATACGGACGGCAACGGCATTCCGGACATTCCGGAAAAATATCAAGGCAAGCTCGGGCGCATTGTGGAAAAGCCA
>CAIVDK010000371.1 GCA_903904655.1 uncultured delta proteobacterium
GCCGGCATGAGCGGCGGGGATCGCGAAGCCCTGGTCAAAACCATCAATCGTTAAAAACGCATTATACCCTGACGCACACCGGTAATGCCCCTCTCCGCATGGGAGCGGGGCATTACCGGAACAGGAATTGTAGATGTGCACTAAAGAAGACGCTTTAAAGCTACGGATAGTCAAGAATATATCCGACTGAGCGATGCAGATCTCTTTTGGCGTCGCCTCCTGATGCATACCAATGAAAATCAATTGAAACGAGGAAGGATTGTGTATGGAGCATTACAAGTTATTTATTGACGGGGAGTTTGTCGAAGCGGCGAGCGGCGATGTTTTTGAAACAATCGATCCGGGAACGGGCGTGTCTTTTGCCACGGTGGCCAAGGCCGGCCAGGCGGATGTGGAAGCGGCGATCTCTGCGGCACGAAGGTCGTTCGACAGCGGCGTCTGGAGCAATCTGAGTCCCGCCGCCCGGGCGGACAAGGTCTATGACTTTGCCGATCAGGTCGCCCAGAGGACTCTGCAACTGGCTATAACGGAATCTCAGGATGCCGGCCATGTCATCAAACTCTCCAAGTTCTGGGGTATGCTGGGCTCCGGGATGCTCCGCAACCTGGGCTATTATGCCAGTCGCGATTTCCCCTGGCACGAAGAAATTCCCTATTCGGGCAACGTCTTTGCTCCCGGCCGGGAATGGATTCGCCGGGAACCCATCGGCGTCTGCGTGGGAATTGTTCCCTGGAATTTCCCCGCCAGCATGGCCTTCTGGAAGATCGGCCAAGCGATCATTATGGGAAACAGTGTCGTCCTGAAGCCGGCCACCTCTACGCCGCTCACGGCGCTGATCATTGCCGAGGCGGCACAGGCGGCGGGTATTCCCAAGGGTGTCATAAATGTTCTTCCCGGCCCGGGCGGATCACTGGGCAAGTTCCTGTGTACCCATCCCGACGTAGACAAAATCTCCATTACGGGCAGCACCGAAGTCGGCCGCGAAATCATGAAAATGGCCGCCGATACAGTGAAAAAGGTTACGCTGGAGTTAGGCGGAAAGTCCGCCAACATCATCCTGGATGACGCCGATATCGATCTGGCTGTCAATGGCGCTTGCTTCGGAACTTTCTTCCATCAGGGCCAGGTCTGTGAGTCGGGAACCCGTGTACTGGTTCCGGCAAAAATCTATGATGAATTCATGGAGAAGATGAAGAAAAGAACGGAAGAAATCCGTGTGGGCTACCAGTTGATGCCCGACAGCCACATGGGACCCCTGGCCAATGCAGCCCAACTGGCCACTGTGGAACGTTATGTCAAACTGGGACAGGAAGAAGGCGCAAAGCTGCTGACCGGCGGGAAACGGGTCGTGATGCCCGGCTTGGAAGGCGGTTACTATTATGCCCCCACGATCTTCACCGATGTTAAAAACTCCATGCGTATTGCCCAGGAAGAGATTTTCGGGCCGGTTGTTTGCGTGATTAAGTATAACGGCGATGAAGAAGCCGTGGCCATTGCCAACGACTCTATCTACGGTCTGGGCGGCGGCGTCTTCTCCCGCAGCAATGCCAGGGCTGTCCGCGTGGCCGAAAAGATCCGCACGGGAACGGTCTGGATCAACAACTATCATATCTTCGCTGATTTCTGCCCCTTTGGCGGCTACAAACAGTCCGGCGTAGGCAGAGAATTGGGTGCCGCGGGACTTGCCGAATACACCCAGATCAAGCGCATCCATGTCAACTCATTTGCCGCCGTCGAAAGCAACTTCACCATGTCCTGTCTTTCCGATGAGACCAAGGTCGCCTTTGTCCAGTATAACTGTCCCACGAATGTGATCTCCGGCCACGGTACACTTCCCTCCATCTATAAAGAGGTGGTGAACCTCGGGTGCAAACGGGTCCTGATCATGACTGATCCGGGGGTAAGGAAGGCTGGTCTCGTGCAGCGGGTCCAGGATGCTCTGGTGGAATTCTGCGTGGGCGTCTACGACAACATTGCCCAGGACACGGATCTGGATATCGTGGATGCTGCAAC
>CAIVDK010000372.1 GCA_903904655.1 uncultured delta proteobacterium
GAGAATCTGATCCCCCGAAAGTCCATGGGGGTATCCCGAACCGTTCATGCGTTCATGGTGTTGAACGATAATGTCAGCAACGGGATACTCGAAGGCGATGTCTTTGAGTATCCCATATCCGGCCTCCGTATGATCCCTCAAAATATTCAATTCGTTCTCGCTTATCATTCCCGGTCTGCTCAGAAATTCGGCGGGAACATAGATTTTGCCGATGTCATGAAGCATGGCTGCAATCCGGACGGCCTTGATGCGATCGTCCGTAAAATGCATTTCTTTCGCGATGGCGACGGCAAGTTCCACAAGATGTGGGGTGATGTGCCAATGACCCACTCTATCCCGGACAACTGACGGGTCTTCGATGAACATCTTTTTATACTTGCATTTTTTAAGCAGTTGATACATGCTCCAATCAGCATAGGGCCTCGGATAAATTGGGAATTTGAACCATAAAATATAAACCGATCCCGGGCACAGATCTGCTACCGGAAGGACGATCATACCTTCGGCACGGTTAACGAAAATAAGTCTCGCGAAATCGTCAGCCAACATCTCTCTAAGGAGGTGGACGAAAAGATCCGAGAGGAGACTCGCGCATGGGTAATCAACCGACCATTCAACTTTACAAAATGAAAAACAAGCGCCTGGTGGTAGCGCTACTGCTCGTGACCATTCTCTCTGCCGGAGCACTCTTTACCTGGTGGACGATGGTGCGGACTGACCGCGAGATGCGCGCCGATCTGCTTATGCAGGCACGGCTGGTGGCCCAGACGGTTAATATCGGACACGTCGCAGCGCTCGCGGGCACGAAGGATGATCTGGAAAGTCCCGCTTACCGACAGATCAAGAACCAGCTCGCCGCTATTCGTTCTGCTAACCCCCAAAGCAAGTTTACCTATCTTCTGGGTCGTAACGCCGAAGGCGCGGTCATCTTCTTCGTGGACAGCGAACCGCTCGATTCGAAGGACTATTCCCCGCCCGGACAAGTTTACGAAGATGTCCCGGCAAGCTATCGCCGCGTGTTTGACACCAAGACCGAGTCCATCGAAGGACCGGCCACCGATCGCTGGGGCACGTGGATCTCGGCCCTGGTTCCGATCAATAATACAGCAACTGCTTCCTCCGGCCTCGTCACTGAAAAAGACGCTCAGGCGATTGTGCGCAAAGCTTTGAACTTCTACCGGAATAACGGACGGGAGCGCCTTCTGAAGGAGCTCAACAATCCTCAGGGGGAATTCCGCAAGGGTGAGCTTTACGCCTTCGCCTACGACCGTAACATGACCATCAAGGCCCATCCAGTAAAATCGGAACTGGTTGGCCTAAATCTGCAGGGCGAGAAAGACCGGACCGGGGGCAAGTATTTTCGAAAAGAGATACAGCAAGTCGCTCTGTCCAGGGGAAGCGGCTGGGTTGATTACCAATACGAAAATCCCGCCAATAAAAAGATTTTGCCGAAGACCACCTACGTCGAGATGGTGGATGATCTGATCGTCTGCGCCGAAGCATACAAAAGCACCGGCGAGCTGCTTGCCGTGCTGGGCATGAACATGGACGCCCGCGCCTGGAAATGGAACGTGGCCTCAAAGGCGGCCCTGCCTGTGGGGATGATGCTGGTTTTGTTTATCGGCGCAGCCACCGTCTTTTTCTCCATCCGCCGCGTTAACGCTTCGCCCAAGCCGATCCTGCGGTCTCTCCTGCCGCCCCTGACGGCTATGGTGCTCCTAATGATTGCCGGCACGGGAGCGCTCCTGTGGCAACAGCAGCAGCAGCGAATCGCCGGGAATACGGCAAGCATTAAAGCCTATGAGAAAGATCTCTTTCGCGCGTCCCTGAATCAGCAGGTCATCGGCTTGGCCACTGCCTTGCAGCCCATCACCGCCGACCCTACGGTGCAAAAGGCCCTCCGCAAAGGCGACGCTGAAAGTCTGCTTGCCGTCTGGCAACCTGTGTTTAAGACGCTACACATCGAGAACAACCTCACTCATTTTTATTTCTTCGATAAAAACCGCGTCTGTCTCCTGCGCGTCCACAAGCCCGATAAACACGGTGATCTCATCAATCGCTTCACTGCCGTCGAGGCCGAACGCACAGGAAAAACCGCTTCCGGCCTTGAGCTGGGACCGTTGGGCACCTTCACCCTGCGTGTTGTGAAACCGGTTTTTGCCGACGGTGCGCTTGTCGGCTATGTGGAGTTGGGGAAGGAAATCGAGGACATCCTGCAAACACTACACACCCGATTAGGCATCCAACTGGCTGCGACCATTAGCAAGGAGCATCTGAACCGGCAAACATGGGAAGAGGGAATGCGCCTGCTCGGCAGGGAAGCAGACTGGAACCGCCTGCCCCAAAGCGCCGTGATTTACTCCTCCCAAGGCCGCCTGCCCGATGCCTTTGCATCCTGGGTTGAGTCTCTGGACAAGAAACATGTTCACGGAGAAACGAACCGGGAAATCCCCTTCGAGGGGAAGGATTGGCGTGTATTCGCAACCCCGATGCAAGACGTTTCGGGCAAAGAAGTCGGCAACCTGCTGATTATGATCGACGTCACGACCGAAAAAGAGGCCTTTGCGCGCCTGATTACCCTGGGTGGAACCGCCGGCGTGTTACTGCTGACGCTGCTGCTGGGATTAGTCTATGCCCTGCTCCGCCGCACCGATGCGGGCATCCAGGCCCAACAGGCGGAACTTCGGAAGAACGAGGAAAGATATCGCCTTCTGGTGGAGAATATCAGTGAAACCATGCTGGTCATACAGGAGGGGGTGATCAAATATGCCAATCTCCAGGCGGCAGCGTCGTTTGGTTATTCGGAGCAGGAAGTAATGTCTATTAACATATTTGAATTACTTCATCCTGAAGATCGAGATGCCGTAACGAAACGATATCTTCAAAAGATCGATGGCGAGAAGACACCCTCCCGGCATACGCACAGAATTATCAGCAAGAGTGGCCAGATCAAGTGGGTTGAACTCAGTTCTGTCCTGATTGATTGGGAAGGACGACCAGCGACATTAAATTTCATTACGGACATCACCCAACGCAAACTGGCGGAGGAGAAGCTGAAAGAAATCAACCTTCGGCTCGAGGAGGCCAACGCCCTCGCCAACGACATGGCCAATCAGGCGACGATGGCCAACACGGCCAAGAGCGACTTTTTGGCTAACATGAGCCACGAAATCCGTACACCCATGAACGCCATCATCGGCATGGCTGATCTGCTCTGGGATTCCTCCCTCACGCCGGAGCAACGCCAGCATGTCCAGATATTCCGTTCCGCCGGGGAAAACCTCCTCATTCTCATTAACGATATTCTGGATCTTTCCAAGGTGGAATCAGGGCAGTTAAGTCTTGAACTCATACCCTATGACCTCTTCGATATCGTTGAAAAATCCTGTGAGGTCATAGCCGTGCGCGCCCATAGCCGCAATTTAGAACTTGCCTGTCGTATCCATCCCGATGTCCCTCAACATATTCAGGGAGATCCGACACGGCTTCGTCAGGTGCTTATGAACCTTCTGGGAAATGCCATTAAATTTACAGAGAAGGGTGAAATCGTCTTGACGGTGCTACCCCTTACGGAGGATGCCCCGGGGAAAACGCCACGGTTTTTACAGTTTTCTGTCCGGGATACGGGAATCGGCATCCCCGCCGAGCAGATCAACGCCGTCTTTGAAAAATTCACCCAGTCCGATTCCTCCATCACCAGAAAATACGAGGGCTCGGGTTTGGGCCTGACTATTTCCAAACAAATCGTCGAACTGATTGGGGGGAAAATATGGGTGGAAAGCCAACCGGGAGATGGCAGCACGTTCTTCTTCACCATTCCATTGGAAGAAGCACCTCCGGAAGAAGATCAGCAGCCGGCTTCTCGACCGGATATCGATATGCGGGGATTGAATGTCCTCATCGTTGACGACAACGCCACCAATCGCCTGATCCTGCGGGAGACGCTGTTGCAGTGGGGATGCGTCGTCACCGAAGCCGCGGACGGCGAAGAAGGACTGACGGCGCTGGGCAAGGCAAAGAACAAAGGGACATCTTTCCATATCGCCATTCTGGACTGTCAAATGCCTGGATTGGACGGCTTTACCCTTGCACAAAAAATTCGCGACAACCCCGAGTCCGCCTCCTTGAACATATTGCTGCTCTCTTCGGAAAGCCGCAGCGACGACCGCAAACGGGCAAAAAACATAGACCTGGCGGGATACCTCCTCAAGCCGGTGAAACGACAGGAACTGAGGGAAACCCTCCAGGCGTCCCTGAGCAGGGAGAAAATACTCCTTCAACGATATACGCCCCCGGATGAAACTCTTCCGGAGGATCACCGTCCCTTGCACATTCTGCTCGTCGATGATTCCGAGGAGAATCGTTTTCTTGTGCAGGCCTATCTGAAAAAGACCAACTACCTGATCGACACTGCGGAAAACGGTCAGGTTGCCGTCAAAAAATTCCTATCCAATGTTTACGATCTCATTCTCATGGATGTGCAAATGCCCGTGATGGACGGCTACGCGGCCACGCGGGAGATCCGTCGGCTGGAGCAGGAGGAGGGACATAAACCCACACCCGTCGTCGCCCTGACGGCCCACGCCCTCAAGGGAGACATCGAGAAGAGTTTCCAAGCAGGCTGTGACGCCCACTTGACGAAACCCATCCGCAAGCCGATTCTTTTGGAGACCATACGGAAATTTGCCGCTCCCGATCCTTTGGGAAGATAATTTTTGTTGGGCGGAATTTAGAAAAGTTTATATGCGAAAAGGAGATATTGCGGATATGGAAGACCAGCAGGCGGGAAAGATAATTGCGCATGTGGATAATGATCTGGCTGATCTGATTCCCGGTTATCTGGCCAACCGGAAAAAAGATATTGTCGCCATTTTCGCTGCCCTCGAAAAAAAGGACTTGGATGCGATCCGCATTATCGGGCATAGCATGAAAGGGTCCGGCGGAGGGTATGGATTTGACACCATAACCGATATCGGCATGCTGATGGAAAAGGCCGCAAAGGAAGGCCGGGATGAGGATATCCGACTGCAGGTTAATCGGCTTGAGAATTATCTGTGTCAGGTAGAGATTGTCTATGACTGACGGTAGTGGAAAAGTACCGCGGGAGCATTCTGAATGAGTGACCGAAACGTTCATGATGTTTTTTTGCTTTAAAATGAGGAGGGGAAGATGTCCGTAATTCTCTGTATTGATGACGATTGCGACGTCCGAAATCTTTTGGAAAAGATTTTAACGGGTGCGGGCTATACAGTTATAACAGCCGGGGATGGACAGCAGGGACTCATCAAAGCCCGTAATAATAAGCCGGATCTGATTCTGCTGGATGTCATGATGCCGGAGATTGATGGTTTCAGCGTATGTTCACAGTTACAAGTGGATCAGGAAACGGCGTATATCCCAGTAATATTTTTGACGGCGCTGGACGGCGCAGAGGATCGGGCAAAAGCCTTTGCTGTTGGTGCGGTGGACTATCTGGCAAAACCGTTCCAAAAAGAGAGTTTGCTGGCCAAGACCGAAGCGCATCTTAAAACTAGAATCCAATGGAAGGAATTGAAGAAGAGAGTAGTCTTGTGGGATGGAACAATGCCATCTGTTAATTTCTCACAGTTCAAACAGTCGCTGATTGACCGGCTTGACCTTTCCCGGGAACTCAGTGATCGGCTGGCCGGGACAGCCCCGTTGGACATCTACAAGATCTGTGAGCCAATGGGCATCTCCCGGGCGCAGATGACCGTCTGGATGGCCGATTTTCTCTCCTTTCCCCTGCTTTCTCCGATCAATCCAGCCAATCTCCTGCTGGGGATTATCCCCGCCTCTTTCGCCCGGGAAAATCATGTTGTGGCAATGGGCGATGAAACATCCGGAAGGTCGTTTATCCTGAGCAACCCCTTTGACTGGATGCTCCTCGATACCTTGAAAAATTTTTTCAGCCTGCAGCGGGGCACGCTACTGAATCTGGCCGAACCGGATCATATCGAAGCACTTTTCGAACAGCCAATAGATCGACCGGTAACGATGTCCTCTACCCGCGTGGGAAAGCAAGGCGAGGTCCCGGACGGAAAAATATCTTCAAAAGATGTGGAAAAAGGTCCGGTGGTGACCATCGCAAATAACATTTTCTCTTCCGCCGTTTGCGAAAGAGCGAGTGACATTCATATTGAGCCGAAGGTGGACCACACACTGATTCGCTTCCGCATCGACGGGGATATGCGGGATATCTACAGCTTGAAAAATACGACCGGTGTTATGTTGATCAGCCGACTCAAGGCAATCGCCGGACTCGACATCACCGAGAGGAGAAAGCCCCAGGATGGTGCAATGGAGGCCGTAATTAGCGGAAGAACATTCAAATTACGGTTGGCCACAACCTCTACCCCCACAGGCGAAAGTCTGATCATGCGTCTGCTGGAACCGGAGGTCAAGGCCAAGGAACTGCAATCCCTGGGAATGACAGATGATCAGATCCGGACGATAATCGATTCCACCAACCGTCATCAGGGGCTGTTGTTGATCGTAGGACCCACCGGGTCGGGAAAAACGACAACTATCTACAGCCTGCTCTCCCATATCGACTGCCGGACCAGAAGCCTGATTTCGGTCGAAGATCCCGTTGAATACCGGATCCCCTTTGCCAACCAACAGCAGGTAAATGAAAAGGGCGGAGTGACTTTCGACGCGTTACTAAAATCGTCGGTAAGACAGGATCCTGATATTCTTTTCATCGGCGAGGTGCGGGACAATTATTCAGCCCGGGTCGCGATGGATTTCGCAAGCACAGGTCATCTGACGATCTCAACGATCCACACCTCCAATGCAACCACGGCAATTTTTCGCCTGGAAAGGTTGGGGATCACACGCGGAATAATGGCCGATTCCCTCCTCGGGATTGTTGCTCAACGGTTAATAAAAAAACTCTGCCCCCACTGCCGGGTCGTCAAACCCATATCGGATCAAGAACGAGATCAGTTGCGGCCCTTTATTGCCGAAATTCCGTCTGAGACGGGCCATCCTGTCGGGTGTCCACAATGCGGCCAGACCGGTTATTTTGGCCGGGAGGCCGTCTATGAAATCATCCACTTCGATCCGGAAATAGTTGATATGGTCCGTTCGGAGGAACCTATCGCCGTAATCCGATCGTTCATCCAGCAGCGTGGTGATTATCTGATTAGCAATCATGCGGCGGAAAAGGTCCGGACTCTGACGGTCGCCCTCAAGGATGTCAATGAGAAGATTCTTCTGGAAGAAAAATTACCTAGAAAAATCAGGCCGTCAAATCTGGAGGCGGAAAGCGATCTGGAGGCAGTGAAAGGGTACGGAACTATTCTGCTGGTCGAGGACGATGATGATACACAAAAACTAATTATACGGATTCTGGAGAGCGCTTCCTATGATGTGACCATCGCCGGAGACGGGATAGAAGCCCTGACGCGTCTCGAGCAGAAGGATTTTGATCTGATTCTTTCGGATATCGCCATGCCGAACCTGGACGGCTTTAAACTGATCGAAATGATCAACCAGAAAGGCATCGTCGCGCCGATTATCTTCCTGACAGGCAGTACCAGCGAAAACGATGAGATCCGCGGTTTCGAACTGGGCGCCGCGGATTACATTAGAAAACCGATCCGGAAGGAGCTGCTCCTGTCGCGGGTCCGCAATGTCTTGAACAAGAGAGGAAAAAGGAGGAAAATATGACAGATTCCACAAACCAGATGGGAAAATGCCGGAGGTGTAGTGTTCCGCTAAGCGGAAAAACGCCGGGGGACACGGATGATCTGTTCTGTAACAGCTGCCGGATCGCGCTGGCCGAAGAACAGATTGAAGCGGACAACGAAAAAGCAAAGAAACCGCAAAAAAGAAAATGGCTGTGGACGGTACTGAAGTTCGCCGTTCTGGGAATCGCTTTGGGTGTTATCGCCTTTCAGTATCCACGGCTAATGGCCGCCTTCGATCCACCGAAACCGATCCGCCATGGAAGCTACGCCACCGACAACGTGGCGGACCGCTGCATTGATAATCTGTGGCTCATCTCCAAGGGATTGGGCGAGGGCAAGAAAGCCCCCGAAGAAGGCTTGATCTGCCCGGCAAGCGGTCAACCTTACCGGGTGGATATTGTAGATGAAAACCGGATCGTGAACTGCCCCGATCCGAAGCGGCACGGACTGTCACTCCTGCGGGTCAGCAGGAAAAACCCGGTGCCGGAGGCGAGGCCATGAAACAAAAAAACCGGATAAGTGGTTTTATGCTGTTAGAATTGCTGATAGTCATTGCGCTTCTTGCCGCGCTGATTTCCATCGCCGTTCCCAGTTACGTCGCTTATACGGAAATAGCCCGCGCGGCCTCCTGTCTTTCCAACCGTCATAATATTGAACAGGACAAACGCACAGCTTATTTGAATAATGATGTCCCTTCCCTCGTTATTGACAATCGTTATAAGTGTCCATCCGGTGGCGTCTATGCCTGGCTGGTCAGCGATACAGCTGATCTCAACTATCCCCGCATCGGCTGCTCGCTCCATTACGGCTCCGTCCCGGAGCAGGGCAAAAAAGATTATTTAATATTACTTAACTCAAATGCCCTAAATAATACAATTAAGGAAGTATTTGCTTCATTTACTGACTATGTCAGCGATTGGATTTTAAAGGAAAAGAAAATGCCGGTAGTAAATTACACAAATGGTTCATCATCATGGAACTCTGCATTATATACTGGTACTGATAAAACAAACCTATTTCAAGCCAAGTTCTGGAACGGCTATTTTCAGTTTGTGAACGTAAAGGATTTTAACGCAACAAATAAACAAATATCAGACTTCAAAGTTTTCTTCAAACATGATGGTAATGGCAATATAACTTCCGACATAGCTGGTGTTTACCTGCAAATAGGTGGAGATAGCAGGATTTACTTTTCAAATGGCACGATGATTGTGAACAAGCATTACAGCAGTTATATAAATACAAATACTCGAGAACTGAGATCACCACAATAGATGAGGAAAGGTTATGGCAGAGCAGGATAAGAATAATAAAACCAAACATATAAAGTATGAGGATGAAGATTGGTCAGGTTGTCCTTGGCCAGACGTTTGAGAGCGTTGATCATCGGTTGGGCAGTCCCGGTTAACGTAACCGCCATGCGATCGACTTCACGTTCGAAACGCCGCATAATCTTAGCTCCGACAGGACATCACCGATGAGCAAACATTTGGAAGATGCGCTGCCAGAGAAAAAAAGGAGGCAAATATGACAGATTCCACAAACCAGATGGGAAAATGCCGGAGGTAAGACCATGAAACAAAAAAACCGGATACAGGGTTTTATGCTGGTAGAATTGCTGATAGTCATTGCGCTTCTTGCCGCGCTGATTTCCATCGCCGTTCCCAGTTACGTCGCCTATACGGAAATAGCCCGCGCGGCCTCCTGTCTTTCCAACCGTCATAATATTGAACAGGATAA
>CAIVDK010000373.1 GCA_903904655.1 uncultured delta proteobacterium
CATCTGATGATATCTATTTACACAATGAAAAAACGTGCCGCTGCTACCGAAGATTACAGTCTGCAAACACTACTGGACCTGGACGGCTTATCGTAGGTGTTTAAAGGGCGGTTATTTTGGTCAAGTTCGAAGCGCATCGGGTAGAAATAAGCGAACATATTCCGCATGGAATCCGTTATTCTCTTACACTGCACGACAGAAATAATGTGAGGATCGCCGGATATGACAATGCACACGGGATCTCTCCTAAAAAAATGAGACATCAGGGAAGAAAAATAGCATGGGACCATGTGCACAAAACAGAAAAAATATCTTCCTTTGAATTCGACTCCGCCTCCCAATTGTTGGAAGATTTCTGGAAACTTGTGGATGAGTACGTATAAGGAGAGTTTATCATGGCGCAAAAGATGATCATCGGCATCATGGCAAAAGAAGCGTTCCAGCAGCGGACAATGGCCATTGCCCGGGGTGAATACAAAAGAACAAGTCATGAACCCCAAATCTGGTTCGATTCGATTGAATCACTAGCACAAATCCTCAGCACGAAAAATAGGGAGCTGCTGCGGATTATCAAAAACGAGCAGCCAAAATCCATGACGGAGCTGGCAAAAGCAGCCGGCAGAAAACCCGGTAACCTCTCCAGAACATTAAAGACAATGGAAAGATACGGCATCGTCTCTTTACAGAAGGTCGACAAGGCCGTCAGACCATCTGTTTGTGTTGATGATTTTCGCGTGGCATTTGGTTTTTAAGAGATCGGCGGATATTTGAGAAGCACTGGATTTTAACGGACGGATCTTCCAATAAAATTGGTCGCGCTTTATCTCTTCTTCCGGATTGCCCCGTGGTAAAACTTGAGGGAATAGTCGGCTCCGGAATAGAGTGTCAGCAGGAGGGCAACATACAGAACGGCGATGCCGATGGCATGGGCATCGACACCGTAAAGCGGGTAATGGATGATCAGGGCGGATAACGCAAAGATCTGGCACAGGGTTTTTTGCTTCCCCAGGTTGCTGGCGTCAATGACCAGCCCCTCCGAAGAGGCGATACTACGCATGCCGTCTACGACAAAATCCCGGATGATGATAATAGCAACAATCCAGGCGGGAATGCGTCCGATAGGAATCATGAGGATCATCGCCGTGTTCACAATGATTTTGTCGGCCACGGGGTCGAGAAACTTGCCCATGGTGGTCACGATGTGAAATTTCCGCGCAATGTAGCCGTCCAAGAGATCCGTCAGGGCCGCGCAGACAAAGATGATGGCGATGATGAAGCTCCACATCTCGCCGGGCGACGTAAGAAGGAAAAACAAAACGGGAATAACCCCGATCCGCAAAAGTGTAATCGCGTTCGGCAGGTTAATCGTTTCGTTGTCCGGCGAGGCCAGAGGGATCCGGTCAAAGGTCTTTTTTAGATAAGCAATCATCGCGATGGTCTAATTTTACTTCTGCGGCACCTTTTTCCAGTCTTCCAGGAATAGACTGATGCCCTTATCCGTTAACGGATGCTGTGCCAACTGGGTGATAACTTTAAAGGGTATCGTCGCGATATCCGCGCCCATCATGGCCGCCGCAAGTACATGGCGGGGATGCCGGATGCTGGCGACAATGACTTCCGTCGAGAATTCATAGTTGTCAAAGATTTGGATGATCTGCTCGCAGATCTCCATGCCGTCATGGGCAACGTCGTCCAGTCGCCCCACAAAGGGGCTGACATAGGCCGCGCCCGCCTTCGCCGCCATCAGCGCCTGGAGGGGCGAAAAAACCAGCGTCTGATTGACGGGAATCCCCTCTTCCGAGAGAATTTTGGTCGCTTTCAGGCCTTCCGTCGTCATGGGAATTTTAATCACAACCTGGTGGCCATACTTCGCCAGCTTTTTTGCTTCCGTGACCATTCCCTTGGCCTCCAGGCTGATCACTTCGAGACTCACAGGCCCCTCAACGATTTTAAGTATCTCTTTAACAACTTCGTCGAACTTCCTGTTTTCTTTGGCCACCAGGGATGGGTTCGTGGTGACGCCATCCACCATGCCCAGACTGAGCCCTTCTTTGATTTCCGCGATATTGGCCGTATCAATGAAAAATTTCATATATCCTCCTGCTTGGTTTGACTCCGGTATTCTTCGAAGCATTTCTGACTGCAAAAGTAAACGGGTTCGCCGTCTTCCTGAACGACTTTTTTATGGACACTACTTAAGGGAATATAGGTGTGGCATACGGGGTCC
>CAIVDK010000374.1 GCA_903904655.1 uncultured delta proteobacterium
GGACTTCCTGGCGTATGAACAGACCGAAAAGAGAGGCGATTTCTCAATAGTATGAATTTTGCCAGATACCTTCATCGGGGTCATCAGCGCAACATCCCACATCTTGTGGCAAAATTTCTTGACATACAAGACGGCGTTTTTATACTTCACCCCACAAAAAGGAAGTTCTTATCAAAGTACCAATACTTTCAGCAGCAAAAAGGCCTGGCGGAAGCCATGATCAAGGGAAACGAAGA
The DNA here is from genome assembly GCA_903904655.1 of uncultured delta proteobacterium. Classification (GTDB taxonomy): domain Bacteria; phylum Desulfobacterota; class Syntrophia; order Syntrophales; family Smithellaceae; genus UBA8904. Next base: position 237 of record CAIVDK010000374.1, read on the forward strand.
CATCTGGATCCGCTGGTGCTTCGGAAAATCCGGTCGGGACGGGAAAATTTCCGAAGAAACCATTCAGGAATATATTCGCTGCTACAAAATCGAAAACACGCCCGCCACCGGCGCTTCTTATTATCGCGCGATGAGGCACGACATGAAGCGCTGGATGGAACTTGGCGGCCGAAAACTGACTATGCCTTCTCTTTATATTTACGGCAATAAAGACATGGTCATCATTCCGGAATATCTGAACCACATAGAAGATTGCTTTGACCAGCTTGAGGTAAAACAGGTCGATGCCGACCATTTTCTCCAGGAGGAAAAACCGGAGATCGTTGCAAAGTTATTAAATGATTTCTTGCTGTAATATTAAACGCAAGCGGAGATTTCATGAACACGGTTATCGCCATCCATTTTCTATTCTGATTGAACCGGCAGGAGGGGGAAGGTCGTCACGCAAAGAAAGGGGGGGCCAATGAACAAATGGATGGCGGGGCTATTCATCACACTGGCAATACTATTAGTCAAACCAGTTTGGGGTTGGCAAAACTGCGCGACCAGCTGCAGTAGATATGTACAGGGTCAGTGCGTTGAGCATACTCGGCATTGTACAGAAGAGGGAACCTCCGCGACCCCCGACTATGGCGCCATTGCCTATGGGAAAGCCAGGAAATCTTATGGTACTTCCTACAAATGGAGCTCTAGAGCCAAAGCTGAAAGTGTGGCTTTAAAGAAATGTAGTGCATATGAAAATAATTGTGAAATAGCAGTATGGTTTAAAAATAAATGCGGAGCAGTAGTCACTCGAAGTGACAGTCAGCTTTACCATTGGGGACTTGGCAACACGGAAGGCGCAGCAAAAAGTGTAGCGATGAAGGAATGCACAAATAATAATGGCCGGAAATGTAAGGTGCTCATCTCCCAGTGCGCAGGCAAATAAGGGGCTATGAAAGGTAAAGGTAAAAGATGGTGAGTTTGAAAATTGGTAATGAATAATCAAGCCGTCCCCATTTTTCTGCCAACCGCGATGAAAATGGCTGATTGCAAGTCTTTCTAAACGATTTTATCTTTTTCATAATTATGTTATAAAAAAACATGGGCAACATTAAAATAATGGATAAAAGCTTTCGACTTCCTGATGATCATGGCATCTTGTCCTCGTTTCATTCCGGGGGACGGCCCGGGTCTCCTTTCTCCACCCTGAAATTTATAGAGAAAGACCAGCCTGGATATCTTCAACAGGAATTATTCGAAAAGTTTGTGATGATGTTCCGATGAACAGCGAGGATCCGGTGCTGAGAAAAAAACTGTTCATTGTCACATCTCTACTCCTTTTTATTATTATTCTGGGTACTGTTGGATTCCTGGTGATCGAAGGCTGGGGATTCATTGAATCACTGTATGCGACAGTGACGACGATTTCGACGGTGGGGTATGGTGATTTCGTTCCGGTTACAGTGCAGGGGCGTCTCTTTACTATTTTTCTGGTTGTCATTGGTGTGGGCACCATGCTTTACGCCGTTTCGATGTTCGCGGAAACGATGGTGGAGAACAGGCTGAAAAAAATTTTGGGAAGGGGCAGTATGGAAAGCCGGATTGAACGGATGAAGGATCATTACATTATCTGCGGTTTTGGGCGTATGGGGAGTCTCATCTGCCGGGAAATGGCTAAAGAGAAGGCGTCCTTTGTGATCATTGAAAAAGATCCGGAAGTTATTCAGCGGATTGAGGATGAGGAGTATGTCTACTTCAGGGGGAATGCTACCGATGATAAATCCCTGATCCAGTCGGGCATTGAGCGGGCCCGGGGAGTTGTCTGTGTTCTTTCATCTGATGCAGAAAACCTGTATGTCATTCTGACGGCAAAAGAATTGAATGCCAATATCTACATTTTATCACGCTGTGAAGAGGAAATCTCGGAGCACCGCTTGCTTCGGGCAGGTGCGGATCGCGTGATTTCCCCGTATACCATGGGAGGGATGAGGATGGCCATGGCTATCCTGAAACCGGCCATGATGGATTTTATTGAAATCACGACCGGGCGTCAGAGCCTGGATCTCCGCATGGAGGAACTGCCGGTCATTGACGGTTCGGCCATCATCGGCGAGTCGCTTGCGTCATCGGACATTCGCAAACAATACAAACTCATTATCGTGGCGATTAAAAAAGACACGGGGAAAATGATCTTCAATCCCGAGGCCGGATATATTATTGAAAAAGGCGACCGCCTTGTCGCTCTGGGAGAAGATGATGATGTCAACCGTTTTAACCGGATGTGTGTGTCGCCTTAGAAGAGCCTCCAATGGCTGGAGGACTCATTCGCAGTCCGGGCGGCTGGCCAGCAATAGAACAAGATTAACTAGAGCAATTTTAAGATTTAAAGTTTACAATGGCTGGTAGTTGCCGACGCCGAAGCTTTCCAGCGGGCATAGCCGGCCATGTAGGATAGAGACCGGACGGCTTTGCGGCTGGTTTAATAAAAGGGGATGCCGAAGCGTTCCGCCAGTTCTGCAAATTCCAGGACCAATTGCCTCGACGGCCCATAACACCAGGAAACGATCGGTTTCTCCCGGCACGATCCGATGTGGCAAAGCAGTTCCTCATAATAGGCCGGTTTCAGCCCGTGTGAGATATAGCCGTTCAGGTAAATGCCGTCAATATGTTCATCCTTCCGCAGGATATCGAAACCCTTTTTGTACATATCGAATATTCCCGCACCGACCGTCGCCGAAGCAGGTCCCACATCAATGGGGTGATTGTCCTCTTCATGCCGGTTACATGTATCATCTAAACAAGGACACACTTATTTTTCTTATAAACGATTCGAGCCTTATGAGTTTATGTTTTGCTGAAACTCCGGGCGATGACCTGCGAGATGTTCAACATATGCTGGCGAACCGCTGTCAATGTTTTCTGTGGTAACCGGATATCGCCGAAAGATGACTCGGCCATGGAGAATCTAGCCCGCTGCATCATTTGGGCGTCGTTCTCGCAGGAACGCATGCGGTATCTGGAACAGGAAGGAAAGGTGGTCTTAAAGCCAAGGATGGCAGGAATACAAAAGTCTTCCCCGCACTGGAATGGTTGGCATCTACGCGTGACCTTCAGGTTATGTGCGCACATATCCCCAACCGGGGCGAACAGATGGTGCGGTACTATGGCTATTACAGCAACGTCGCGCGGGGTAAACGGAAACAAAAAGGCACGGACGATATCATTCCCGGCGTCCTCGAAACACAGGAATATTCAAAAGCGTGCAGAAAGAATTGGGCGAGACTGATTCAAAAAATATATGAAGTTGATCCCCTGGTCTGTCACAAATGCAAGAGGACCATGCGTATCATCAGTTTCATCGAAGACGCATAAGTTATCCGGAAAATCCTTATGAATCTGGGCATCTGGCTGGTCCGGTCAAGGCCGCCGCCCAAAATCCATGACCCGCCAAATATCGAATACGCCACTGCTGATCTTCAAATCCAAACACACACTGACATTAGCTACGGCGACCCGGAATATTCCTGGGATGATTACATACAGTCATGATTTTCTAACGCATCTTAAAATATGTGTAATGAAGAGGCTTGCCTGAATTCCGGTTGAATTGGACTTCCTGGCGTCTGAACAGACCGAAAAGAGAGGCGATTTCTCAATAGTATGAATTTTGCCAGATACCTTCATCGGGGTCATCAGCGCAACAGCCCACATCTTGTGGCAAAATTTCTTGACATACAAGACGGCGTTTTTATACTTCACCCCACAAAAAGGAAGTTCTTATCAAAAAAAATATCAAAAAATGTCCCCTAGCAGCTCCTTACGTTTCTCTCAAAAGCGGATGATGCCAGCACCTGAAAGCGCCGCCCCACAGGTAAACCGCACTGAAAGGCGTCACAATCACGTTTTGTCCGGCCTTGGTCAAGGCGTCTGCCATGTCCGGAATTTCCTGGGCGACGATAACGGTTTTTTCATCCAGAACAAGCACGTTGGCGGCAAGTTTTTCTTCCGCGTCTTCCGGAGATACCTCAATTAAATCCCAGTTTTTCAGGAAGGACGGAAGCCCTTCCGTAAAACCGGCCTTGCAGACGACGGCCAGTCCCGGTCGCAGCGTGGACAGAACACAGTCCAAGTGGAGAAATTTCCGGCTAAGTTTTATTTCGTGAACCCGGTAATCATTCCCCAGGATGTTTTGCAGCCACTTTATGCCCTCCGGGCTCGACGCGTTTCCGGTATTGCCCACATAAATATCTTGCCCCAGAACAAACACATCCCCGCCTTCCAGAAACACCCCGGGACCGTAACCGTCTTTTCGTTCAGGCAGCGGATACGGTTCCGGCATAGACAGCATGCGGGCATCGCTTTGTATCAGCCGATCTTCCAGTGTCCTGCGGATGGCAAATCGCTCCTTACGCCTGTAGGGTGCGTACATGGCTGTTTCGATAAACGTATTGCCGATGATGACGATTGGATCACGGGGAAAGGATTGAATCGAAATCCTGAATGACAAATTCTGAAGGAATGATTCTTCCGTTTGTTCGAACGGTTTTACCTGGTAGACGATGACATCCCTTGCCTCAAGGATGCGGATGACGTTGTCCATCTGCTCCTCCATGACCAGATAAAGATCCTTTTCCACATCCTCCAGACGCTGTCCCGGATAGCGTTTCAGTGCCTCGCGCGCATAAGCTATGCCGGCAGGCGGCATGAAATGACTCAGATAAGCCGGAACGTCGGTTCCCGTGCGCGCATAGGGGCATCCCACAACAACTTCCCGGAGAGTATCCCATTCATGATTCATCCTAATCTTCTTTGCCGGCATAACCTTCACCTGCCTTGAGTCATTGATGGGACGCCCTTAAGAAATCAAGTGACTGCTTAATGAGTTGGTAGCCATTCTCCCTCGCAGGAGTTTTTCAAGACGTGCCAGAAAATCTTCCCGGTCGTTATTGTCTTTAAATATTTGTCTACGCTCTATCCCCGAATGATGATTTGATGCAATACACCAGGGGCATCAAGTCTCGCTGATCTAGGCATGGATTGTCTTATACATACAGAGGACTATTTTTTCAATTTAATTACTTAAGGATGTCCCCTTTGGACCTTTTCATTGACATACAATTGCAAAATATCTATACATCATCCCCATGAAAGCAAGTTCTTATCAAAAAAACCAAATCTGGTCTCGATTTGAACGTCGAAATTCGGACTTGGGGTTTTTCGCGGATTTTCGCCCAAAACCTCCATGCACCAAGGCAATCAAGAACTTCTCGTGCCTGGACATGATCTCAGTCGGCCCGACGGCGCATGACGCGCACGCCCGCGCCACAACATCACCCAAAAGACACACCATGAACAAAGCATGGCCGGTTTCCGCCATGCTGATCCCGGCACTGGCTACGCTGCTAAAGCTTATCAACACCAACACAGGAGAACCATCATGAGAACCTTGTCATTACATTGTCGCTTTCTCTTCATCGCTTTGGGCTTCGCCGTGATGCTCTCGGGTTGTGGCGGCGGCA
>CAIVDK010000375.1 GCA_903904655.1 uncultured delta proteobacterium
AATCTCTGATAATAAAATGCGGTCGAGGGACCGTCGGTGACTGTATCTTTCTTAACTGTGGTGCGGTCCAGATACATGCCTGCCGCATAAAACTCGCCGCTGAACTTGACATCCAAAGCAAAAACCGATGTGCTGAAGGCCGCGATCAGCCCCAGCGCTAACAAAATAACCCAAAATCTCTTCATTGTTTCCTCCAAAATCATGTTTAATTTGACCCGACATCTGGTTTTTTATCGATCATGATCATTCTGCAATTGCAGGCACAATATACAGGTCATCGATGACAAAATGATGACGGAATGATTAAAATATCAATAAAATCGTTCCGCATATATGGATATCCTCCATAATGCCTTTAACGCAATACCCTACATTAAATTCGACCGGTCGTGTAAATAGCATTTTCGGAAGTTTTTGTAAACGAAATATTATTATTTCTTGTAATAATTAGTAATAATAAGAAATAATTAAGACTTTAAGTGCTATTCATCAATAACTAAAACCGAGCCTACCCATCTCCGTCAGACCCCGTGCGTGGTACCGAACAAGACGAAAAAAAGAGAACGGCCTTGCCACCCGCATAGGTGGTCACGACCGTTCCCTACTTCTTAAATCTTAGTCCTTAAAACTTAAATCTTAAAACTTAAATCTTCCTAAAGCGGTATATTATTATGCTTCTTTTCCAGGCGCGCTTCTTTCTTATCCTTCATAGCATCGAGCACTGCGATAACACGTTTGCGCGTTTCCCGCGGAAGGATGATTTCTTCAATAGCACCCAACGAGGCTGCGAAATACGGGTTATTGAATTTTGTTTCATAGCCCGCGATCAGCTCCGCGCGTTTGGCCGCCGGATCGGCTGCGGCTGCGATTTCACTGCGGTAAATGATGTTGCAGGCGCCTTCCGCGCCCATCACAGCGATTTCCGCCGTCGGCCAGGCCATAACATAATCCGCCCCTAACTGCTTGCAGCACATGCCGATATAAGATCCACCGTAATCTTTACGAGTCACAACGGTAATTTTCGGGACGGTGGCCTCGGAATAAGCGTGCAGCAGTTTCGCGCCGTGGCGGATAATGCCCGCCCATTCCTGGTCCGTGCCGGGCATGTAACCGGGAACGTCGGCAAAGGTCAAAAGCGGAATATTGAAGGCGTCACAGAAACGGATGAAGCGCGCCGCTTTATCCGAGGCGTTTACATTGAGCACTCCCGCGTAAAACATAGGATTGTTGGCAATGACACCGACCGGCTTGCCCATGACGCGAATCAGCGCGACGATGATGTTTTGCGCCCATTGTTCGTGCAGTTCAAACATTTCGTTATTATCGGCAATGGCTTTAATAACATTCTTCATATTGTAGGCGCGGGCTGCCTTGTCCGGAACGGCTTTATCCAATTCCGGACATTCCCGGTCGGGTTTGTCGGTTGACAGAGCCGCAGGCAGTGGCGATTGGCAGCTGTCAGGCAGATATGAAAGCAGAATTTTTATCTTATCAATGCAGTCTTTATCATTTTCCGTCACAACATGGCAGACGCCGCTTTTGGATGCATGCGCGACTGCGCCGCCCAACTGTTCCTGCGTTACTTCTTCGCCAATCACCGCCTTGATCACTTCCGGACCAGTGATGTACATATAGGATGTATTTTTCACCATGAATATCCAATCGGTAAGCGCGGGCGAATAAACCGCACCGCCTGCCGTCGGCCCCATGATAGCCGTAATTTGAGGAATGTAACCGGAGGCGATGGTGTTGCGATAAAAGATGCCGCCATAGCCTTCCAGAGAGGGGACGCCTTCCTGAATTCTGGCGCCACCGGAATCGTTGATGGCGATAAATGGCTTTTGCGCGGCAATGGCCATGTCCATCACTTTCCAGATTTTCTTGGCGTGCATTTCGCCTAGCGTGCCGCCCGCACTGGTAAAGTCCTGGGAGGCGGCAAACACGGTGCGGCCGTTAACTTTGCCAAAACCCGTGATGACACCGTCGGCCGGAATGTTCTTTTTATCCATGCCAAACAGGGTCGAATGGTGCTGCACAAAAAGCTGAACTTCCTGAAAGGTTCCCTGATCGAATAAATGATCCAGACGTTCACGGGCCGTCAGCTTCCCGCCGTCATGTTGTTTTTTTATCTGCTTTTCGCCGCCCATCTGCATCAGGACCCCAACTTTTTCTTCAAATATTTTGATTTTCCCCTGGGTGGTCGCTTTTTGTAAATCGTCACTCATAAATGGTCTCCTTGATGTTGAGTTTTTTGTCTTGACCCGGTTTTGGGCGTCAGTTACTATCACGACTGATAAAACATTGCCTTGAGAAGGCCATGGATTGAAGTCCATTGATTTTATGCTTAACCTTTTTGGAAAAAACTGGCAAGTACGATTAATAAGATATGCGTAACTTTAAAATTATTATAGAATATGACGGTACGGCGTACGTCGGCTGGCAGAGACAGAAAAACGGCGTTTCGATTCAGCAGCTACTGGAGGAAGCCTTTGGCGTGATTACCGCCGGCAAGGTCACTTTGGTCGGCTCAGGCCGGACAGATGCCGGTGTGCATGCGATCAATCAGGTTGCCAATTTTAGAAGTCCCACAATGCTACCTGTTGAAAGACTATTCCGGGGCGTCAACAGTATTTTACCTCAGGATATCGTGGTGAAGAAGCTCGAAGAGGTTCCCATCGATTTTCACGCCCAACGCGATGTCAAAAGCAAGGTGTATGTTTACCGGATCTGCAATCAGAATTTAAGACAGGTTTTGGGGCGCGAATACTTCTGGTTCATCCGCTATCCGCTGGATCTGGAAAAGATGCGGGAAGCGGCACAATATCTGCTGGGCACCCATGATTTTTCCTGCTTTTGCGCCACCGGCACGGATGTTAAGGATCGCGTGCGGACGATCACCGATATCATCATTGAAACCGGCCCTGACGGTTTGATTGAAATTACAGTGGAATCAAGGGGATTTTTGAAGTATATGGTGCGTAATATCGTCGGGACGCTTACGGAAGTCGCCCGCGGCAAAAGACGACCGGAAAAGATGAAGGAAATTATTGATTCGCGCAACCGCAACATCGCCGGGGCAACCGCACCCGCCTGCGGTCTCTTTTTGAAAGAGGTCAAATACTGATTGATGAAAATATTGCTATTGGGACATAAAGGCATGCTGGGCAGCGACTTGGCCGCACAGTTTCGTTATCGGCATGAAGTGATCGGCATGGATATGGGCGACATCGACATCACCCGCGAGGATGAATGTCAAAAAGCAATTAGGGAAACCAAACCACAGATTGTGCTGAACGCCGCCGGTTTTACCAACGTGGACGGCTGCGAAACGGCCAAAGAAGAATGCTTTGCCGTAAACGCCGAAGCGGTGAAGAATATTGCCCACGCCTGCCGCGGCAAAAACATTACCATCGTTCATTTCAGCACGGACTATGTGTTTGACGGAACCGGCAACCGCCCCTATGTGGAAGAGGATATCTGCAATCCGATCAGCGTGTATGGGGCGTCCAAGCTGGCCGGTGAGAATCATCTGCGGACGATTACCGACAACTATATTCTAATCCGCACGGCCTGGCTTTATGGCGCAAAGGGGAAAAACTTTGTGCAGGCCATTTTGGATCGGGCAAAGGCAACGGGCAAACTGACCGTGGTGGATGATCAGACGGGTTCGCCCACCTGCACGCGGGATCTGGCCGCCGCGACGGAGCTACTGATCGACAAACATGCCCGAGGAATTTTCCATGTCACCAACCGCGGGAATTGCACCTGGTATGAATTCGCAAAAAGAATATTAAAAGAGGCGCGCCTGGACACGGTTGAAATCTCCCCGATCAAAACCGCCGAGTTGCAAAGAGCGGCTGTCCGGCCGGCTTACAGCGTTCTCGGCATGCAAAAGTTCATTACCGCAACAGGGAAGACCATGCAGCCCTGGCAGTTGGCTTTTCAGGACTATTATAAAAATCTAACCAGCCGGACGGGCTGCAGTGCTTGAGATTTTACACGCGAGTGAAAAGAAAGTATTCAGGCAGGATATCGTTTGTGTTAATTAATTTCTCCGCATAAGTTATGGAGGACAAATCATGAGCAAAAAAATGAAGCAGATGTTGTCTTTCTTGATCATTCCGGCAGTTATTTTTCTGCAGAGCTGCCTGGTCTCCACGCCATCCACCCTCATCACACCCGAAATCCAATCCTTGTATGGAGGGGAATATAAAGTCGATCCCTACATGAAAAAGCATATTCCCCTCTCGGTTGCCGTTTTGCCTTTTGTTGATTTATCCGGAAGCAAAGAAGGGGCAACCGCCATGCGGCTGGGATTCTATAACCATTTCAGCTCCGTTCCCTTCAAAGACATGGAACTCTATAAGGTGGATGATTTACTGACCAAAGCGGGGCTCACCGATCCGGACATGATCCGTAAAACATCGCCGCAAAAATTGGGCAGCATTCTGGGTGTTGACGCGGTTATTTTGGGAGAGGTATCCGACTTCGATAAATATTTTTTAGTTCTCTATTCACAGGTTGCCGTGGGCGCAGAGGTCAAAATGTACGATACAAAAACCGGCAATTTTCTCTGGAGCGGCAAGCACAAGGTGCGCAAGCACGAAGGCGGTATCTCCACCAATCCGGTAGGCCTTATCGCCACGGTGATTGCGACGGCGTTAAATGTCCGCGATATTCAACTGCTGCGCGCCAACGATGACCTGTTCCGCGATATGGTCAAAACCATTCCAGCGCCAACGCTTGCCCAGGCCAAACGCCCGCCGGCCATTGCGCTTTTAACCCAGGATACCAAAGGACAGCCCAAAAAAGCAGGCGATGAAATCAAGGTTGTTATTCAGGGAGCACCAAATATGCAGGCCTCGTTTGACATTGGTCAATACCGGAAGCGAATTGAAATGCAGGAGGTCGAAACGGGCGGTTACTATGGCGTCTATAAAGTTGTGCCGGGGGACAACGTTGAAAAAGCCATCGTGACCGGTTACCTGACGGACGATTCCGGAAATACCACCCAATGGGTTGATGCGATAGGGTCCGTCACGCTCGATACCACCGCACCGGAAAAACCGGAGCACGTCACCTGCATCGGTCGCAATCAGATCGTCGGACTTCGCTGGGATAAAGTCGCGGCCCCCGATCTGGCCTTCTACAACATTTACCGTTCCGACTCTCCGCTTTCCGGTTACCTTCCAGTCGGCAAGACGGAATTTAACGACTTTATCGACACCGATAAAAATCTGGTTAACTCGAAGACTTATCATTACCGGGTTACGGCTGTCGATTTTGCCGGAAACGAAAGTCAGATGACACAGACACAAGGCATGCCGATTGCCCCGGGGCCAACATCAGTTTCCGGTTTAATTGAGGCGGATGCCATCTGGTATGCAGGCGCCAGTCCTTATATTCTGGAATCGGACATCATTGTTAAAGACAAAGCGCTTTTATCCATTGAGCCGGGAACGGAAATCAAATCCAACGGTGGCGGCCTGATCATTGAAGGTCGGATTTCAGCACAGGGCGATAATGATCGTATTATTCGTTTTGACTCGATTTCCGACGACAAGCTCTGGCCGGGAATCACGTTCGCCAGCGTCAAAGACCGAGAAAATAAATTGTCGTTTGTCCGCATCAAAAACGCACGGACGGCCGTCAACTGTCAGGCCTCCTCGCCGATCATTGAAATGTCCGAATTCACGCAAAATAGTGAAGCAATCAAAATCCAGGGCTCGTTTTCCAAACCGCTCATCAACAAAAATGCTATTTATAAAAACAAGGGAGACGCCATATCCATTAGCGATGGGGCGTCGCCCAGAATCGTGGGGAATTCCATCTACGATAATAGCGGCACCGGTCTCACCGCGCAATCCGCCTCGCCGGAGATTGTCCAGAATACCATCACGCGAAACAGGGATAACGGAATTGAGGTCCGGGGCGCACAGGCCGTTATCCGTCAAAACAATCTCACAGATAATGCTCCTTATAATATGACCGGCGCGATGAGCGGCGCATCCGTCAAAGCACAAGACAACTGGTGGGGCAGCGCGAAAGCATCGGATATCCTTGCGGGCATTTCCGGACGTGTCGATATTCGTTTTGTGCTTGATGCGCCCTGGCCGCAGGGGAAGCCCCTGGCCGTACCTGTTCTGGACAAACATCTCGGCGGCACGATCAAGACGGATTCCTATTTGATTCTCTCCAACAGTCCATACCGGATTACGAAGGATGTGGTGATTGGTGACGGGGCAACGCTTTACATCGAGCCGGGTGTTGTTTTGGAATTTGAGCAGAAATCGACGTTTGTAACGCAAAACGGAGGCATCATCGCGCGGGGAACCAAAGAAAGACCCATTACATTCACAGCCGCTTCCGCGTCGCCCGCGCCCGGTTTTTACGCCAGTGTTGTGCACTTTGTCGAACCCACCAGGGTCAACAGCTCCTTTTCGTATTGCATCGTGAAATACGCCGCAACCGCGTTTGATATTTACGCGGGGTCGCCGGAAATTTCGCACAGCTACATCGCGCATTCCTCTCAAAGCGCCATATACTGCCGCAAGGAAGCAACACCGATCATTTCCTTTAACACCTTCGCAACAAATGCGGGTGAAGGCGCGATTGTGTGCTTCGGAAGAGCCAATCCTAAAATATTTCAGAATAATTTTATCGGCAATGTCTGGGCTATTCAGAGCGTCTCATCCATTTACATCGACGCTCGTCATAACTGGTGGGGCGCGTCGCCTCCCGATCCCAAAGTGATTTGGGGAGAAAACATCAACATTAAACCCTGGTTGACAAAAGAAAACCCCGACGCTTTCAGGACAAATCATTGACGTCGATATTCAATTTTCCTATAGTCCCGCTGATTTGAAACAGGAGCAGTCCGTGATCTATTTCCGCAATGTCAGTTTGTCTTTTTTAGATAAACAGTTATTTGATCAAATCAACTGGACGATTCATCCGAAAGGCCGCATCGGTCTGGTGGGCGATAACGGCACCGGCAAAACCACGCTCTTTCGGGCCATCCTTGATCAGGTGCATCTCGATTCGGGGTTTATAGACATACCCGACCGGAAACAAAAAAAGATCGGCTACCTGCCGCAGGATCTGGTCGAACTCGAAGCGACAGGCCTGATCGAGTATCTCCGGAAGAAAAGCGGCATTGCCGGCCTGGAAGAATCCATCAGAGAGCTGGAACAAAAAATTTCGTACATTAAACCCAACACCCATGAATACAGCGAGTTGGCCCGCCACTATGCCGACGCAACGGCTGAATTTTCCGCCCGCGACGGTTATGCTTTTGAAGCGCGGGCCAAGCAAATCCTCAAGGGGTTCGGCTTTGGCGAAAGTGATTTTGCCAAAACCTGCGATTTGTTCTCCGGTGGATGGAAAATGCGGATTCTCCTGACCGCCATCCTGCTTGAACAACCGGACATCATGCTTTTGGACGAACCGACCAACCACCTGGATACGGAAAGTATGGAGTGGCTGGAAAGCTACCTTAAGGATTACCCCGGTACCATCCTGGTGGTATCGCACGATCATTTTTTTCTCGACAAAATCGCCACGCAAATCGCGGAACTGGCCGCTTGCCGCATCCACATCTACAAAGGCAACTATACCTATTACCTGTCCGAAAAAGACCGGCGACTGGATGCGCTCAAGAAGGAAATGGAACTGCAAAAAGCGCAAATTAAAAAAATTGAGGAATTCGTGGAGCGTTTCCGCTACAAGGCAAGCAAAGCCGCCCAAGTGCAAAGCCGGGTCAAGATGCTGGAGAAATTTAAGGACATTAAACTGGAGGGCAACGCCCGCAGC
>CAIVDK010000376.1 GCA_903904655.1 uncultured delta proteobacterium
CAGCATTATCGGCAGTTCGAAGCTTGTTGCGATATTGATCCCAGATGGTTTTTCTCATGTCGGCCGCTCCTTATAAAGAGATTGTTGAAAAATATTCGGAAGAATAATTTCCTTGCAATTTCCCGAACAGCAATTTATGTTTGAGTCGTAGTTTGGTCTCATGTATTCTTAATAACACAGATATAAATTCTTTAGCAAACGGAAAAGTACCAGGAACGACTGTGCGACAATGCAGGAATAGCGGAGACCTGCTATGCACAACTCCGCCATTCGTTATTCCGGGCGTGGAGATCCGCAATCCAGGAAACACCTGACAACACTGGATTCTCGTAAAGAGACTGTGTCGCAATTACCATTATTCTCATTCTATCCGGCATCCACCGGATATATTCCCTGTATCGAGTATGGGGCAGGCTCTTCGTCGCGCTTCGCTTGCACGGAATAAACTTCAGAACAGGAGGTTAAAATATGCCGCAATTATTAGTAGGCAATGCTTTGAGGGCTGCAGTTCGTAAATTCCCAAGCAAAGTTGCATTCGTTTTTAAAGATCAGCGCATCACGTACAAGGATTTCGAGGAGCGTGTCAATCGACTGGCCAATGGTTTTCTAGCTAAAGGATATAAGCCTGGAGATCATGTGGCCATCCTCGCATATAATTGTATCGAATATTATGAAATCCTTTTCGCCCTGGCGAAGGCAGGCATGGTAGCCGTGCCCATCAATTTTCGGCTGGTCGGGGAAGAGATTGTTTTTATCGTCAACAATTCCGATGCGAAGCTTTTTGTTTATGAGGCATCGTTTCACGACGTCATTAACGGTATGCGATCCAAACTGGAACATATCTCTCATGAAAGTTATATTGTATTCGGAGGAGACGGAAGCCCTGGCGATGTGAGGTATGAGGAATTATTAGCCGCCTCGATCCCTGCCGATCTTGACATTCAAGTGGACGAGAACACGACTTGGTACATCGGCTATACCTCCGGTACCACCGGTAGGCCCAAAGGCGCCATGCGGTCCCACCGGGCTAACGTATTATTGGCAGCGAACAACTTCTATGGGCTAAGTCAAGAGACGGTGACTCTCTTGATTATGCCTATTCTACATTACAATTCCATCACCTTCGGTCTGATCAATGTTTATTGGGGGGCCACTACCGTGATCTATCCCTCGGGCAATTTTAACGGCCGGGAGATCCTGGAGATTATCGAAAAGGAAAAAGTTACTTTCTCGTCGATGGTTCCGACCATGTATACCATAATCTTTCAAATTCCTGATAAAGATAAATTTGATATCAGTTCAGTGAAACGGCTCCTGACCTCTTCAGCCCCACTCATGACCAAGACCAAAGAAGACATCCTGGCATTCTTCAAAGGGGCGGAGTTGCTTGAAGGATATGGGGCTACCGAAATCGGGAGCACTACCTGTTTACATCCTCAGGATCAGTATCGTAAGGTAAGGAGCTGCGGTCAGGCCAATCCCTATTGCCGGATCAAAGTGATTAACACCAAAGGACATGAATGTGCCCCAGGTGAAGTGGGGGAACTATATGCTTTCACACCCGGTCTTTTTGAAGGGTATTATAAAGATCCGGAAAAGACGGCCCATGCCTTTATGGGAGAATATGCCACCGTGGGCGATATGGCTATGGTGGATGAGGAAGGCTATTATTACATAGTCGATCGTAAGAATGACATGATCATCTCCGGCGGCGAAAACATTTACCCAACGGAGGTCGATAATTTGCTGTCCAAACACCCTGACATCATTAGTGCTGCCACCATCGGCATTCCGGATGAGAAATGGGGCGAAGCAGTTAAGGTTGTGGCCGTCAAGAAACCGGGGTCCACCCTGACCGAAGCTGAGGTTATCGCCTACTGCAAGCAGAATTTGGCCGGGTATAAATGTCCCAAGTCGGTGGAGTTCTGGAGTGAATTGCCCCTGAACGCTACGGGTAAAATAATGAAGCGTCTTATTCGGGACAAGTTTTGGGAAGGCAAAGATCGCGCCATTTAAAGAACCTGTGAGGAAGGAGAATAACTCCATGACGGCCAGTGTTGCATTGGAAGAGCTCTATCAGTGTAGAAGCAAGCGTGCCCAGGCATTACATGACGCAGGGCAGAAGGTCATCGGCTATTTTTGCTGCTATGTTCCCGACGAGATCATTGCGGCCTTTGATATGTTGCCCTATCGTATTCAGGGAAGTCAAAATGAACCTATCGATGAGGCAGACGTCCATATGGAAACGATGGCCTGTCCGTTTGCCCGGAGCTGTTTCAATCTTGCCCTCAAGGGCAAATACGACTTCCTCGACGGCGTCGTTATTCCCCATACCTGCGATACGCTCGAACATCTGTATATCATCTGGCAGGAGACCAGGCCGCTCTCCCTGACTCATTTCGTCAATGTCCCCCACATGTTGGGTCCCAGTTCGGCAACATTCTATCGCCAGGAGTTAAACACCTTCATTGTTGCCTTGGAGACATGGTCCGGTCAAAAAATGGATACAAATAAGCTCAGAGAGGCTGTCAAAGTCTATAATAGTCATCGTGCCGCTCTTCGGGATCTCTATAAACTTCGCAAATCGGATCCGCCCCTCGTCTCCGGCGCCGAGGTCACGAAAGCCGTTGTGGCCGGTATGGGGATTCCTGCAATGGAGCACATCGAACTCATCCGAACATTCATCGCGGAAGTGAAGGCGCGACTGCAGACGAAAAAGGATCAACGCCCCCGCATCTTCCTCTGGGGTAATGAACTCGATGACGCCGCTTTCATCCGGCTCGTCGAGGAGAGCGGTGCTCAGGTGGTGATGGATGATCTCTGTACGGGGACACGCTTTTTCTGGGAAGATGTTCCGGAGACGGAAGACCCTCTGGATGGCATCGTCACGCGTTATTTAAATACACATTGTCCCAGAACCAATCTTCCCCAGGCAGCAACACGGGAAGCAGACCTGGAAAATCGCTTCGGGCATATCGGCCGCTTTGTCCGGGAATGGAGGGTGAATGGGGTTATTTTTTATATTGTCCGCTATTGCGATACCTGTGAATTGGAAGGACCGGACCTGCGAGAATATCTGCAAGGCATGAAGCTGCCGGTACTGATGATTGAGGACGATTATTCCACATCCACCATCGGCCAACTCCGCACCCGTGTCCAGGCATTCCTGGAAATGATCGCTTAGGGAGGGCGTTATGGAAAATATGGAAAAAATCAAAACAACGGCTGTGAAAGGAACCAAAGCCGCCCAAAAGGTCAGAGGCTTTGTAAAAAACATTTATCGGAACGCCCAAGAAGCCAAAGCGCAAGGTAAGAAAGTGTCCTACGTCATGGTCTCGTCCCATTATGACGAAATCCTCCGCGCCATGGACATCGTGCCGCTACCGACGGAAAATTTCGCCGGCCTCTGTGCCGCCAAACGGGAAATGGATCGTTTCCTCCTGAAGGCTGAGGAGGACGGCTACTCCCAAGTGCTATGCAGTTATGCCCGAATTGGACTGGGTTTCGACAGTTTGCGCAAGGAGCTGGGCGGGATTCCCGAGAACTCCCCCGACGGTGGCATGCCGATGCCGGACATGATGGTCGGTAGCAGCAATGTCTGTGATCCACGATTCAAATGGTTCCAGGCAACAGGGCGGTTCCTCGATGCACCCCACCATAGCATCGATGTGGTCAAGCCGCCGGTGCATGCTGATTTGAAGGCGGTTCAGAAATACTATGTCCGTTATCAGCAGGAACAGTTCGAGGAATTGATCGCCTTTCTGGAGATACAGACCGGCAAAAAATTGGATAAGGAGCGCTTGTGGGAGACACTTCGTTTGGGTGACGAAGCCTGCCGCCTCTGGCACGAGACGGATCGCCTGCGGGTCGCCGTCCCCTCTCCCATGCCTTCTCAGGATCGCTTCAGCATTATGGTGCCGGCGTACTATTATACGGGAACCCAGGAAGCCGTGGACTTTTACCGGGAACTTTACGAAGAAGTAAAATACCGGGTGGACAACAAGATCGGAACGGCTGGGGAACAGAGGTACCGTGTTTTATACGGCGGCGGCCTTCCTCCGTGGCATACGCTCTGGATTTTCAATTATTTTGAGAGCTTCGGTGCTGCGTTTGTCATGGAGAACGTCTATCGTGTCCATGATCCGGTCGAAGTCCCCAGCCATGTGAAGGATCCCGTGGAATATCTGGCCTGGCGCACGTTCCTCCGCTTGACCTCGTCCCATGAGAAGGCCAAGGCCAACACCGGTAATATCGAGGTCGAGCGCTTGCTGGACATCATCCGGGACTACCAGATAGACGGTGTGGTTTTTCACGCCTGCCGTTCTTGCCGGGCGACGACATTGGGGCAGATTCATACGAAGAACAGGTTAAGCCAGTACACCGATATGCCCATGACCCAACTTGTCTCCGACATGGTGGATCTTCGGGATTACTCAGAAGCCCAATGGAAGGCCCAGATCGGCGCGTTTATCGAGGCCTTGGCGGGACGAGAGAAGACTGCGTAATAGAAAAAAAGGGGCAGGCTACTTTTCTAAAAATAGCCTTGAAACGACAACCTTCCAGCGAGGAAAATGATGAAAGCGAGCAGGGTTCCATCGCGGATTGTTTTCTCATCCTCACCAACCGAAGTCACAAAGTAACCTCGTGCCCAAAAATGTTGACCTGTAAAATTCTTTTCCCGCCCCATATCCGTTCCGGCTATCGGAGGGGAAATTAAGATAGCCGTTGAGCTTAGAGGTTGTCCAGATCTTGCAGATTTCGATTCGTCCATGGCCAGGGGAAATAATTGCCTTGCAATTTCCCGTACGACATTTTAGGTTAAAATAGCTAGATTAATGTTGCGCATTCATCTAGCATAGATACAAATTCCTCAACAAACGGAAAAGGAACCGCAATGAAAATGTAGCAATGCAGAAGGGGTGGATGTTTCCCACGATTTCCTTTACGGGCCAGCCCGGCAGTTATCAGATCCTCATATTACATATTCATGAAAGGAGTAGCCAGATGAAAGTATTACAGATCAAGGTAATCGGTACGGTAGTCCTATTGGCGATTTTTCTTTTAGTAGGGATCGGCAATGTGCAGGCGCAAACAAGGCTGTCGATCGCCACGGCCAGTACGGCCGGAACGTGGTACCCCCTGGGGGGCGCAATGGCCAACATCATCAGCAAGAACGTCAAGAATACGGAGGCCACGGCCTATCCCGCCGGAGCGTCCATAGAAAACATCCGGAATCTGAAGAAAGGCCAG
>CAIVDK010000377.1 GCA_903904655.1 uncultured delta proteobacterium
GATTTCGGTCGCAATGCGTCGCTTGCAGACTTTTCGGGAGTCAGGACCTCCTCAAGAAAGTTGGTTATATCTTCATCCAGAGTACTTCCGCCAACCGCAGCGCCTGCCGGTTCAAAAGCTAATCGGCCGGCTGTTTTTTCCAGCGGGGTTCCCTGTGAAAACGCAGGAGACGATTGCGGCGTGATGGTTGACGCATTTATTTCTAATGGATTATCTTGAAAGAAAACATGCTGGCAAAGGCTGCAACGCATCCATAAACCGTTCCCTTCCATTGGAGCATCATCAAAACGGAATTTTGTCCGGCACTGCTTGCATTGTATAATCACTGATTACCCTCTTCTTCCTAGTCAACGCGGGTTTGAATCACATAAACATCGGGGAAAAAGCGATACTGTTCGCTGTAATCCAATCCATATCCGACGATAAAACCATCATCCATGGTAAAACCGACATAATCCGCTTCAAAGGGAACTTTTCTTCTTTTTCGTTTGTCCAGAAAGGCGCAGACTTTTATTGATTTCGGATTTCTAAGGCTTAAAGTATCAACGATATGCCGCAGCGTCAAACCCGTATCGACAATGTCCTCAACGATCAGAACATCCCGACCTTCAATGGCCAGTTCCACATTCTTGGTAATCACAATATGGCCGGAACTTTCAGATCCGGCGCCGTAACTGGCAGCCCGAATAAAATCCGTATGGCAGGGAGTGGAGATCGCCCGCACCAAGTCCGCCATAAAAATAAAAGCACCCTTAAGAACGCCGACCATCAGGATTTCGTTCCCGGCGTAGTCACGGGAAATCTCATCGGCTAATTCCTGCACACGTTTGGCTATATCAGACCGATGGATGAGAATTTCCTTCGATAACTCTGCCATATGGGAACGCTCCTCTTTGTCATATAGTTGATAACGGATATTACTCAAGTTGTCTTCTGCCTGTCAATAGAAATCAAAAGATGTCGTCATACAAGGATAAGAAGGTCTCTATGTTGTTCCAGACCATCTTTTCCGCTGTTTCGAGTTCAGCCACGTCATGAAATTCCGACGACAGGCTGAGAAATATGGCATTGAGCGGTGAAATCTCCCTGCCGAATTTCTCGTAGTTGATGTGACTAATCATGTACTGCGATCCGTCAAAATAATATTTGCCCAGCCGGTTGACCTCCGCTGAACGAAAAGGCCACGTCATCTTCCAGTGGAAGTATTCCAGCGCCACATCTTTCAGCGCGGGCTCATCAAACACCTCCGGTTTTAGCTCTTGTCCGATCCGGTCGGCAATCAGACGAAAATACGCGACGACCAGATCAATGTCTGTCAGACACAAACCATAAAGATACCAGTCATCGATGATTTTTAACAAGATGAGTTGCTGGGAACGGGGAATAAAATGATGACTGGGACACAGATGCCCCGCGCAGACATCCTGCCCGTAAAACGATACTGTCCGCATATCGACGCCGTCGTTCTGTATGGGATGCACAAGGCACCCGACTTTTTTTTCGCCGCAATCCAGAAAACCGAGATACTCGCAGCAGTAAATTACCTCGTATCTTTTCCTGAAATCTTCAACGGCAAAGGTCGCCTCCGCGTAACGCTGGATATCATCCGGCGTGTGAACCAGTTCACGAAATCGTTTCGTGCGGTCGGAGAGCCGCTTCGTCAGCGCCTCGCGCGAACTGTCCACATAATTGTAAAGACCGCAGCATGCGCCGCAGGACTTACCGGCATCCGGTTGACATAACACCATTATTTCTGAAGGCGATGACATGCGCAGTTTTATAGAAGGATTAGCATTGCAGGTCAAGAATAAAAATGTTAAGCACAACTTGAAGAAAATAAAAAAGCAGGAAACAGAAAATCGATGGAATTAATCGAAGCAATCAATCTGCCTAACGGCCTGAAACTAACGGTTACTGATTCATCCCGGCGCATTGCCGCCGACACAACGAAAATCGAATTGACTTTTCAGGTGAAAGTCGAGGTTCTGGAATCTTATTTTACCTCGCCTGACGACTATTTTACAGTAAAAAATGCTTTGGGCAATGAGTTGACTTACAAACACAAAATGGAGCGGTCTTTTGTTTACGACAAGGATGAAGTGTCTGTCCGCGTCGCACTTTTGGACACTTTTAAGAATAACTCCATGAATTATCTTTCCTCACCGAATTTCGCAAAAAAAATGGCATTGTCGCAACTCAAGGACATCAGACTCAACCCCTTCAAGTATCGGGCTTTTCCCTATCCGGAACGAGCAGAATAACCAAGGCTACAAAAACCCAAGACGGAAAGCAAATAATGACCCAAGACATCCTCGATGCGCTGTTAGCCAGCGCCGAAAAGCCCAGCCGCTATATCGGCGCAGAAGTCAACTCCATTCACAAGGCAAAGCCCGATGTGCGCTTCTTGCTGGCCTTTCCCGACACCTATGAAGTAGGCATGTCGCATCTGGGATTGCAGATCCTGTATGCTGTTTTAAACGCGCTTCCCCACGTGGCAGCCGAACGCTGTTTTGCACCCTGGCCCGATCGAGAAAAGCAGATGCGTTTACACCATCTTCCGCTGACGTCACTCGAATCCGCAAGCACAATGGCCGATTTTGACATCATCGGTTTTTCGCTTCAGTATGAATTGTCCTACACCAATATGCTCAATATGCTGGATATGGGTGCAATCCCGCTCAGATCAAGTGATCGCCGGGGCCATGACCCCCTGATCATCGCGGGCGGTCCCTGCTCATTTAACCCCGCGCCGCTTAGCGCTTTCATCGATGCCTTCATCATTGGCGAAGGCGAAGAAGTGGTCGCGGAAATTACCGCCGCCATAGCGGGCAGTAAAAAACAAAATCTCGGCAGAGACGTCATGCTCGCGAAGCTTGCGGGCATCGACGGCATTTACGTTCCCCGTCTGCACGGCAAAAATACAACCATCAAAAAGCGAAAAGCGATTGATCTTAACGCCTGGCCTCATCCTGTCGCACCGGTTGTGCCGCTCATGCAAACCATCCATGACCGCATCGTTTTAGAAATCGCCCGGGGTTGCACAAGGGGCTGCCGGTTTTGCCAGGCGGGCATGCTCTGGCGTCCATACCGTGAAAGAAACGCGCAGCTTATTGTAGACATGGCCGATCAGGCGCTCGCTGCGACCGGCCATGACGAAATATCGCTTTTGTCGCTCAGTTCCGGCGACTACAGCTGCATCGAGCCGCTGATCCAAAACCTCATGCAAAAACATTATGCCGAAAGAGTTGCCCTCGCCTTGCCGTCGCTGCGCGTCGAGTCGCTGAGCGAAACACTGATCGAAGAAATCAAGCGCACGCGCAAAACCAGTTTCACCCTGGCGCCGGAAGCGGGAACGGATAAAATGCGTCAGGTGATTAACAAGGGCAACACCGCTGAAGATTTACTGGCGTCGGTGGATAAAGTTTTTGCCGCCGGCTGGAAATCCATCAAACTCTATTTCATGATCGGTCTGCCGCATGAAGAAGAAAGCGATCTGGCCGGCATCATTGATCTGGGCTATCAGGCGCTGCGCGCTGCCCGTCACCGCGGCCAGGTCACCATCAGCCTTTCCACCTTCGTACCGAAACCACATACACCCTTCCAGTGGGAAAAGCAGCTAACGCTTGATGAAACATACGACAGGCAGCATTTTATCCGTGACAGAATGAAGAACCGCAATATCACAGTCAAATGGCATGACGCCCGGATGAGTCTGCTCGAAGGCCTGTTTTCCAGAGGCGACGAAAAAATCGGAGACCTGCTTTTGTGCGCCTACCAAAAAGGCTGCCGTTTTGACGGCTGGATCGAAATACTGCGCTTTGATCTTTGGCAGGAAGCCATTTCAGAAACAGGGATTAATGTTGAAGATTATTTGTGTGAACGATCTACCACAGAGCCTCTGCCCTGGGACAACATCGACTGCGGCGTCAGCCGCGATTTTCTTAGTGAGGAAAGACAAAAGGCAGGGGAACAAAGAGCCACGCCGGATTGCCGCTACGCCACCTGTCAGGACTGCGGCGTCTGCGATTCGGCCGACACAAAAAACATTTTTTCAGACAAAGATATTAGAAGCGCGGCGACAGAGGCAAAACAAAAGGCCACGACGACCATTGAAAAAGTCTATCGCTTGAGCTTCACCAAGACCGGCCGCGCCCGCTTTTTATCCCATCTGGAACTGGCTATGGCGCTCACCCGCGCCCTGCGACGCAGTTCCCTTTCGCTTTGCTACTCGGCGGGCTTTCATCCACATCCGAAAATATCGTTTGCCACCGCCACCTCGGTGGGCATGGCCAGTCTTGAGGAATATATAGACGTCACCGCTTTTGAGTATCCCCAGGACCTGCCTGCATTGAAAAACGAAATCAACGCCGCCCTGCCCTCCGGCATGGCAATAACTAACATTCAATTGCTTTCCTACGTCGCCAAAGACCTGGCCCAGACGCTTTATGGCTTCACCTACGACCTGATACTACCTGGGGATGTGGACGAACAAAAGCTGATACACATCGCAGACAGCATCGATAATTTTCTGGGCACAAAGTCGTTTCCGATTTCCAGGCAATCCAAGGGGAAAACCGTCACCCGGGACATCCGCCCCTTTGTCGAGGCACTGACATTAAACGCCCCAGAGAAAAAAGTCGCCATGACCCTGCGCCATGCCCAGGCCGGCTCTGTCCGCCCTATTGACATTATCCAGCACATCCTGGGCTTTACATCTGATCAAACGCAACAGGTTTATGTGATTAAAACCAGAACAATCCTTGCCTGACGGCTGCTTTGCGTCCCTGATATTTGAGAGGAGAATCTTTCATGAAATATTCAAAGACCACCATTTTCATATTGATCGTTCTAATGATTATAATTGGATGCAACGATAATGCCCCTAAATCGCAGAACAACAAATTTCAAGTTATTGCCCACGACATACCCTATCCCACTGACAAATTTATCAGGATAGGCTATACGCTAAAAATCTGGGAGTACGACAAAGAAGGGTTAAGCCTGCAACAAATCGTTATTATCGACCAAGACTCGAAAGCGGAATTGCTGACCATTGAAAAATCCAACATCCCGAAAATATACAAAGATCCTCTCCCTGCCAGTCCCTATATTCCTTTTGATAAACTATCGCATTATTATGTAAGTCTGCAGTTGCCCATCCCCTCAGGGCAGGCTATTCCAAGCAGCGTA
>CAIVDK010000378.1 GCA_903904655.1 uncultured delta proteobacterium
ATTTCATTGTCTAACTTTAAATAGCAACTAAGCTTACAAAGATAGGGAGGATAATAATCATGAAAAAAATTATGCAGACAGGACTTTTGGTTGGTTTTATTGTTCTGATCACAGCTACTTTCAGCTTTGCCCAGTTCAGCGCCACCGGAGATGCCGGTTTCCCCTTCTTCCATTTTGGTTGCCTGATTATCGGTGGATTAATTATTGTGTCTTTGAAACGCAAATACGATAAACTATATTTAAGTGAAGCGATTGGTTCTTTTGCTCTTTATACCATTCTGGTTGCTCTTTTCACAGCGCCGGTTGTCGATGCACTTAAAACCCTGATCAGCTAAACCCTTCCCTCTACAGATAGTGCCAGAAGTAAAAGCCCCTGCGCATTCCCCCGGCAGGGGCTTTTACTTTGGGTAAGAAAAAATACTTTACAGCACCCCATATTTCATTTATTAAACTGAGCGCTTGTGTTTCCAGCTAAAGAAAAGAAATTCTTTCTAAAGGAGATATAAAATATGGTAAAACGTGTTTACACATTCGGGAAGGGAATCAATGAAGGCACAGCCGACATGAAAAACCTCCTCGGCGGCAAAGGGGCAAACCTGGCTGTAATGTCAAATCTGGGAATTCCGGTCCCTTCGGGATTCACGATCACCACCGAAGTCTGCGTTGAATTTTACAAAAACAACAAGCATTATCCCGCAGGCCTGGAAAAAGAAGTCGGAGCGGCATTGAAAAAAGTCGAAAGCTCTATGGGAGCAAAATTCGGCGATCCGACCAATCCTCTTCTTTTATCCGTTCGCTCCGGCGCGCGCGTCTCGATGCCGGGCATGATGGACACCGTTCTCAACCTGGGCCTCAATGATGAAACCGTCGAAGGCATCATTCGCAAATCCGGTAACGAGAGGTTCGGCTGGGATTCCTACCGCCGTTTTGTACAGATGTACGGCGACGTCGTTATGGGTCTCAAGCCGGCGGATAAGGATGCACATGATCCGTTTGAGGAAGTCATGGACGAACTCAAGGCCGAAAAAGGCGTCAAAGCCGACCTCGATCTGGCCGTTTCCGACCTCAAAGAACTGGTCAGCCGATTCAAGCAGTTGATCGTAAAGATGCTGGGCAAGGAATTCCCTTCTGATCCTAAAGAGCAACTCTGGGGCGCTATCGGTGCGGTTTTCATGTCCTGGGACACCGCGCGCGCCGTCCTGTACCGCAAAATGAACGGCTATGATGATAACTGGGGCACAGCCGTCAACGTCCAGGCCATGGTTTTCGGCAACATGGGCGAACGATGCTCAACCGGCGTTGCCTTCACGCGTGATCCGGCCACGGGCGAAAAAGCATTTTACGGCGAATACCTGATCAACGCACAGGGTGAAGACGTTGTCGCCGGCATTCGCACGCCGCAGCAGGTTACTATTGAAGGATCACGCCGCTGGGCCAAAGACAATAACGTTGCAGAGAGCGACCGGGCATCTTCATTCCCGTCTCTCGAAGAGTACATGCCCGCCGCTTACAAAGACCTGGTCAATGTTTATACCAAGCTCGAGCATCATTACAAAGACATGCAGGACATCGAATTTACCATTCAAGATGAAAAACTCTGGATGCTGCAAACCAGAAATGGCAAGCGCACCGCAGCCGCCGCTGTGAAAATTGCCGTCGATATGGTTGCTGAAAAATTAATCGACAAAAAGACGGCTCTCCTGCGCATTGATCCGGCATCTCTGGACCAACTGCTGCACCCGACATTTGATCCCGAAGCAGTGCGAAGGGTCATCACCAAAGGCCTTCCGGCATCTCCCGGCGCGGGGACCGGCAAAGTCGTATTCAACGCGGACGACGCGGAAGATTGGCATCTGCGCGGCGAGAAAGTTGTTCTCGTGCGCATTGAAACCTCTCCCGAAGACCTCAAGGGTATGAGTGCGGCTCAAGGCATCCTCACCCAGCGCGGCGGCATGACATCGCATGCGGCAGTTGTCGCCCGGGGCATGGGCAAATGCTGCGTTTCCGGCTGTGGAGAAATTGAAATCAGTTATTCCCGCAAAGAAATCAAATTTAAAGATGCTCTCGTGAAAGAAGGAGACTACATCTCCCTGGA
>CAIVDK010000379.1 GCA_903904655.1 uncultured delta proteobacterium
AATATAAAGCGGCGGCTCTATTTTCAGTTCTTCGCGCGATCCGCTCCTACCCTCCACCAGAACAAACTCCGCAGGGGATACGGCATCAGAAAATACCAGCTTCATTCTTTTGGGCTCAACGTTGCTTTTGCGAAACAAGACTGTCAATTCCACCAATCGCTTCGCCGGATAAATTGTAAAAACCCGGCCTGAGGGCTTGAGAAGATATTTAGACGCCGCCAGAAAATCCGAAAGCGATCCTTTAATCTCGTGACGTGCGACCGCTTTTTCCAAAAGAGGATTAATCCGGCCGGACGACAATTTTCGATAAGGCGGGTTGAAGATAACATTATCAAACGAATTTACCGTAAAATTTCTTTTGACTTCCCTAGCGTCGCCCAGACCAATACGGACCCTTTTTTCCAAACCATTGAGCTCGACATTCCGACACGAAAGAGATGCCTGCCCTTCCTGAATTTCCAGGCCTGTCCAGTGCGTTGAGGGATAGCGTCTGGCCAAAACCAGTGCGATGACGCCATTGCCGCAACCCAGATCCATATTGACGGAACGAGACTTTAAAGAAACAAAATGCGCCAGAATGAGTGAATCCAGATTAAAACGATAACCGCGCTTGCTCTGGCGGATTTTCAGACTGCCATCCAAAATTTCATCAACGGTTTCTTCGTCCATCAATATCTGACCCTTTGTATAAGATGAACCGGCGAATTCCAATCCAAAAGACTATTTGCTAATCAGGAAATACAGTTCGCCTTTTTCTTTGAGGCTGCCTGCGGTGGCTTGGGCTTTCGGGCCGAAACCGCAGAACAGATCGACACGGCCGGGACCTTTGATAGCCGAGCCTTTGTCCTGATTCAGAACAAAACGCGAAAAACTAATTCGTTTTGTAATATTATTTTCATCATCCAGGACAGGTTTACGCAAACGGATATATGCCAGCGCGCCCTCAGGAAAATAATCCGGATCGGTGGCAATCGACCGGTCCGGCGTGACCGGCTGGCCAAGCGATCCAACCGGTTCGCTGTCCACGAATCGGAAGAATATGTATCGCTCATTGTAACTGAGAATCTCAAAAAGCTCCTGCTCGTTTTTGCCTTTCAACCAGGTTTTAAAATTGCGGTAGGACGAATCACTCCGTTCGATTTTGTTTTGATCCAACATATTCCTGGTGATGGAGCGGAAAGGCCAACCATTGTTCTGCGCATAACTTACCGAAAGCATTTTCCCGTCTTCCAGCTCGATTTTTCCCGATCCCTGGATGTGCAGAGAATTCAGTTCGACGGGATCGGACACCCAGATCAGTTCGAGGCCTTTGCCTCGTAGCACACCATCCACATCGATTTCGCGGCGCGTATAATAGGGAACGGTCAGGCCGTTTGCCTTCCGGCTAATCTTCGTTTCGTTTTTGGATACTTTTTCCATCAAAATGTCCGGCGGCGGCCGGTAAAGAGGATATTGATATTTATCTGTCCGAGTCAGCGACCCTGCAAGCAATGGTTCATAATAGCCGGTAAACACGATTGCGCCATCGCCATTTTCTCCCGGCGCACGGAGCACCAGAAATTCCGCGGCAATCTGTTTTTTCTTCTGTTCAAAACTTGTGTTGGACTGAAGGATTTTGCGGAAAGCCATCAGCGATTCCTTCATCTGTTTTGCGCCGACCAGTCTGTCCGCGATGGGGAACATCTGATCGCGTCCGGCGCCGTCGTAATAGTTAAGACTGCGGTCAATGGCCAGAACGAGCGACGCGGTATCCAGATCATCATCAAAGCCCAGATTATCCGCATCCACTTCTGTAAGTGCGCGGTCGGACGGCGGTGCTCCGGGCTTATGCATTACTTTCCGTGTACAACCATTTAAGGCGACAACGACCATCAGCAGCATGAGGAAAACGTTTACCGCATATTTCATAGTTCGATAATCATCGCGATTTCGTCGCAGTAATCGGGATATTTGGAGCATCGGAAACAGTCCGCCCAGATTTTTTCCGGCAGGGTCGAACGGTCCACCTCCTTGAAATTGAGTCGGGCGAAAAACTCCTTCTTGTAGGTGAGAGAAAATATTCGAAACAGCTCTAATGTAATAGCCTCGGAAATACAAAATTCAACCAGTTTCCGACCGATGCCTTTTTCCCGGTAAGCGTCGTCCACATAAAGAGAACGGATCTCGGCCAGATTTTCCCAGATAATGTTCATGGCGCAAACACCGACAATGCGTTGTTCACTTTCATCGAAGTAAACAATAAAATCCCGCACGGAATTGTATATATCCATCAAAGAGCGCGGCAGCATCTCCCCCTTCCCCGCCGACAAATTGATTAACCTGTGAATGGTCTTGACATCACCGATGCGCGCTTTTCTTAGCATGCTTGCTCCTTCCTGTATCAGCCGCAACAAGCGACTTGCTCGCGGCGCTGAGCATCTCGCGGGCGTGGTCTCGTGCCGTTTCGGTCACATCGACGCCGCCCAGCATCCGGCTGATCTCTTCTATCTTTTGTTGCCGATCAAGTTGTTCCACCATCGTCGAGGTCCGGCCTTCGGCCACTTTTTTGGCCACGCGCAAATGATGACCGCCGAAACTGGCAATCTGCGGCAGATGTGTAATGCAGATGACCTGATGATGGACCGATACTTCCTTTAACTTTCGCCCGACGATTTCCGCCGTGGCGCCGCCAATGCCGCTGTCCACTTCATCAAACACCACTGTGGCCACCGATCCGGTCTGCGATAATACATTTTTCAGCGCCAGAACAATCCGGGATAATTCGCCGCCGGAAGCGATTTTATTTAAGGGCTTCGGCTCTTCTCCGGCGTTCGACGCCAGATAGAATTCCAGGTCATCGCCGCCTTTCGGGCCGTACTCCTTATCTATTTTGGAACAACGCCTCAGGAACTCAACGAAGAAGTAAGCGTGCGGCATGTTCAAATCATGCATTGCCGCATCGACCGCCTCTTTCAACAAAACGGCT
>CAIVDK010000380.1 GCA_903904655.1 uncultured delta proteobacterium
CATTTCCGCCGGTCGATAAACACACTGCTATTCCTGGAGAGGGCTTGCTTTGGACAGACTTCAATACAGGCGTCGCAGGCAACGCATTCACCCTGATCGAAGGAAAGGGCCGGGTCGGGCCGTATTCCCTCGGGATTGTGACACCAGACGCAGGAAAGGGGGCAGCCTTTGAAAAAGATGACGGTTCTTATGCCCGGACCGTCATCCAGGGAATTCCCTTTTATCTCGAAAATAAAGGGGATTCTCATATGCCGTATTCCGCCCGTTCGATGAGCTCCATCTGCATGTCGCGGTTCAGGGTCACAAAGTAGGCATTGTAGCCCGAGATTCGCACCAGCAGGTTCCGGTAATTCTCCGGATGAAGCATGGCATCCATCAAAGTCGCCGAGGAGACCACGTTGAACTGCATCTGCATGCCCCCCAGGTCGCAGAAGGTTTTGGCATAGGCGTAGATATGGTCCACCACGTCCTTATGACTGTCGGCGGGGGATGGCACCACCTTGACGTTAAAGGCGATGTTGTTGTTCATATGGCGCGGTTCAAGGCCCGAGACGTCCCGGATATTATCGAGGAGGCTCTTGGAGGCGTGCGGCTCCGGCGTCAGGCCGGGTGTAAAGGCCTTGCCGGCCCGCCTCCCGGAGGGGAGCGCCCCTGTCAGGCTGCCAAAGGCCACATGGTTGGACATGGTCCAGAAGCCGGCCGTGTAGGCTCCGCCGCGGAAGTTCCGGTGGCCACCGTAACAATCGTGGGCAAACTTGGTGACGCGGTTGGCCACCGCCAGGGCCTCGGCGCTGCCGGAACCGAACAGGGGCACCTTCTTCTTCACCAGGGCATGGAGGGCCGGATCAGAGGTGAAGTTGTCGGCCACGGCCTTTTTCAATTGGTCAAAGGTGACCTTCTTTTCCTCAAAAACCAGCTTCTTGACGACCATGAGGGAATCCGTAATATCCGCCAGACCAATGCAGGCGCTCCCCGAGGTGTTGTGGCGCGCCCCGCCTTTGGTCACATCCTTGCCGGTGACGATGGCGTCGCTGATCAAGGCGGAAATAAAGGGGGTGGGCCGCAAGACGCTATGAGCCTCTCCCAGCATGTTGTTGTACGCCACGGACTGGTCGATCAGGAACTGGAACTGAGTCGTGAAGGCACTGAAGAATGCCTCGAAGGAAGCAAAATCGGCGCCGGTCTTCGGGCCCACCTCCCAGCGCATGAGGGGGTGGACGCCATTGTAGAGGGCCATCTCCAAGGCTGCGACCATGTTCATCATCATGCAGTTGGTGTGCCCCATATGCTTGCCCGACAGCGTCGGCTCCACGCAGCCCGTGGCCGACCAGTCGCGCAGATCTTCCGGCGGGTATTGAAATTCCGTAAGCGAGGTCATGACTGCCACATCATTATGAATGGAGGGAGTTGCCGTGGTGACCAGGTTGACCTCGCACAGCCGTTTCAGATAGGCCTCCGAATTCTTTTCCCGATGGTAACGGGCATTCACGTTGGGGTCGCGGATGGAAAGCATCTCCGTGACCTTGAGAAAAATATAGGTCATGTCGTTGACGGCATCATCACCGGCGGGGGTAATGCCCCCCAGGGTAATGGCCTGATCCGAAGAGCTGCCGCCGAAGAGGTAGTTACCGATATCGGCGCCGATCGGCAGGTGATCGGTACAGCGCATATAAAAGCAGCCGACCAGTTCGACAGCATGCTTGATGCAGATCTCCCGCTCTTCCCGGGTCGTGAGCTTCTCCATATCGGCGGCAAAGTATGGCTGCAGCCATTGATCAAGGCGCCCCAAGGAAAAACCGGCGTTGGTGTTTTCCATGTGGACCCCGACCCATCCGATCCAGAGGGCGTTGACCGCCTCATCCAGGGTGGTACACGGATTTTCCGGGACTCTCCCGCAAATATGGGCCAGCCTTTCCAGTTCTCTTTTTCTTACCGGGTTTTTCTCCTTTTCGGCATCCGCAGCCGCCTGCCGTGAAAGGTTCCGGGCATAGGCCGACAAGCCTTCCAGGCAGAGAATCATGGCGCCCAGGGTATCGAGCTTCTGCTGCCGGCCGGCGTCGGTCTTGGCCAGTTCCGTTTCGATTTCCCGGATAATCCCTTTGGTCCCCAGCCGGAAGAGTTTGGGAAAATCGACGATCGTATGCGACAAAGCCACGGTTTTCCAAAGAAAATAGACGGCAAAGCGTTCGTCAAGACGCTGACACAAAGGATTCCCGTACTTTTCCCGCACCCATTCGCGGAAGTTGCGTTTGACCCAGAACGGAAAGACCTCATGGCTGAGCGTTTGGGCCGTCTCCGGGGCTACATCGAAAGGGAATAACTGCCGATAGGGGGCGGTGAGCAGTTCCGCCCACATGGCCGTTCCGCTGGCGTCGGGATAGACCACAACCCCGATATCCTTGGTGGTGGTCGTTCCGGCGATCAGGTCATGGGCGGCAATGATGGGTTGTCGGTGCTCCATGAGATATTTGAAGGCAAGGCCCTGTCGCACCTCCGGCACCCAGGGCGTGCCGTCCGCTTTGGTTTCAAAACCGTTTTCCTTGAACCAACGGGTTAAAAGGAGGGGCCGCTCGGGGCACACCTCGGGCTTTTGGGTGAAGTGCTTCTCCAGAGATGTTTTCACGCGGGGAAAATCTCCAAGGCTAAACTCGGAAAGATAGGGGTCAGCCAGAAACTGGACGCCGGGATCAATCTGGAGGGCCTTCAACCGGCCCTCCTTACGTTTGGCCGGTCTCGCACCGGCCGTTGCTGCCGAAGCCGCCAGGGCCTTCTTCTGCTTTTCTTGTTCCTTGAGGAGGACCTTGATCTGCTTGTTTTTCGTCATGGCCGACAGGAGGAAATTAAAGACCTGAATGTACGACAAATTGCCTTCCGCAACCAGCCGGTTCTTGAGGACCAGATTGTTGACCTCGGCGGGAGGCAGGGACGGCATCTGCCGGAGGGTGGCCTCGTCCACAAAAATCAGTCGACAGGACACATCGGCGGGGATGCGACTCAAGACCCGGGCATGGCCATCCTGAAAGCGAATGGCCTGCTCTACGCTGCCGTCCCGGGTCGATACGCCCAGCGTGAAGTTGATCCATCCCTGATCGGATCGGAGATGCCGGCGGATGCCCGCCCGGTAGTTGACGTTCGCTGCCATGAGGCGCAAGAGCATCCCGGCCAAAAGATTTGTTGGCGACCGGA
>CAIVDK010000381.1 GCA_903904655.1 uncultured delta proteobacterium
AAAGCTACTTCGTCGAAATGACCGACACGCGATGCGCTTTATGGACCGGCAGCTTGTTCATCCTCACCATCAAAATACCGTCGGTATAAGATGCAACCGCGGATTCACCGTCCACTTGCGCGGGCAGGGCAACCTTTCTTTCGAAATAGCCGTGCGGAATTTCCGCCTGACAGTAGCGGGCGTTTTGCAAAAGCCGAATCGCCTTGCGAATGCCGGCGATTTTAATTTTTTCCCGGTCCACCTCGATATGTAATTCGTCTTTGTTCAGTCCCGCCATGTCCGCAAGCACGATGACCTCCTCGGCCGATTCGTACACATCAATGTTGGGACGCCAGATACATTCATAATTTTTGAAGGCCGGACGCACCAGATGAAAAATTTCATCCACCGCTTTTTGAAACTCATCTTCAAAATTGCCGCCGAAATTAATTTTTATGTAAGTCATTGCCGCCGCCTCTTGGATCAGTTTTTTAATATTTATAAAATTATAGTGATTCGATGACGATTTGTAAAGGCTGCCTTCAACATCCCAACATTATGAAGAAATCGTCCTATTTCCCCAAAATAAAGAGAGCGGGTGTAATTATCCAGAAAAAATAGCTGGTTAAATGAATCATAATTTGCTATGGAACAGTCCACTTAGTTACAAAAATTAACGTAATGGACATCCCTTCAGTAAAGAATAGTTTTATTCTATCCGATACTACTTAATCTCGATGACCCATAAGAAAGAGAAAAATGAAAAAAGATCATTTAAGAAATGTTGCTATTATTGCCCATGTTGACCATGGGAAAACCACCCTGCTCAACGCGATGCTCAAACAGACCGGCATTTTCCGCGTAAACCAGGCGGTGGAAGACCGCGTGATGGATTCGATGGCGCTGGAAAAGGAACGCGGCATAACCATTTCGGCAAAGAATACCGCTGTGGACTATCATGGCGTAAAAATTAATATTGTCGATACACCCGGCCATGCCGATTTTGGCGGTGAAGTCGAACGCAGCCTCAACATGGTGGACGGCGCAATGCTGCTGGTCGATGCCAGCGAAGGCCCGCTGCCGCAGACACGCTTTGTTTTGAAAAAAGCACTGGCGCTGCGCCTGCCGATTATTCTGGTGATCAACAAAATTGACCGCCCTGACGCCCGCATCGAGGAAGTGATCAACGAGACGTATGATCTTTTTATCGATCTGGGCGCCGAAGAGCATCAGATTGATTTCCCGATTTTATACACCAATTCCAAAATCGGCGTCAGCCACAAGAAACTGGGCGACGACAGCGCCGATCTTCAGCCGCTTCTGCAAGCCATTATTGATTCCATCCCGGCGCCTGTGGGCGATGATGATGGCAATACGCAATTCCTAGTCACTAACCTGGATTATGATTCTTATGTCGGCCAGATTGCCGTCGGCCGCCTGCAAAGTGGAAAGCTGGAAATGAACAAGTTCTATAGCCTTTGCGCGAAGGAGAAAATTGTAAGCGGCGTGAAACTGTCCGCTCTTTATGAGTTTCATGGACTGGCTAAAAAACCGGTCTTATTCGCGGAGTCGGGCGATATTCTCTCGCTGGCCGGTGTGGACAATGTTACCATCGGCGATACGATTTCGTCACTGGACAACCCGCAGCCCCTGCCGCGCTTGATCGTTGATGAACCGACCGTGTCCATGCTATTTTATGTCAACGATGGTCCCTTTGCCGGAACGGAAGGCAAATACCTGACATCGCGTCATTTACTGGAGCGGCTGGAAAAAGAATCGTTGCGCAATGTGGCTATTAAAATCAAAAAACTCGACAGAACCGACGCATTTGAAGTATGCGGACGCGGCGAATTGCAGATGGCGATCCTCATTGAAACCATGCGCCGCGAAGGCTACGAGCTGATGGTATCGAAGCCCCAGGTCATCACTAAAAAGCAGGACGGTAAAACAATGGAACCCGTCGAACGTCTGTTTCTGGATATCCCCGAAGAGTTTGTCGGACGGATCACGGAAAAGCTATCCATTCGCAAAGGCCGGCTGGAAAGCCTGGTGAATAAAGGCAGCGGCCGGGTCAGCATGGAGTTTCTGATTCCCTCGCGCGGCCTGATCGGTTTCCGCAGCCAGTTTTTAACCGATACCAAAGGCGGCGGCGTGATGAATTCACTGCTGGAAGACTACGCGCCTTGGTTTGGTTCAATTCCCCAGCGCAGCACGGGCGTGCTGGTGGCCGACCGCGGCGGACGCGTGACCTCTTATGCGAGCTTCGCGATGGATGATCGTGGGGAAATGATGGTGGAGGTCGGCACGAATGTTTACGGGGGCATGGTCGTGGGGGAACGCAACCGCACCCAGGATATCAATGTCAACATCATCAAGGAAAAGAAGCTGACGAATATGCGGGCCTCTACGTCGGATGCCACGATTATTCTGCGGCCGCCACGGATATTATCGCTGGATCAGGCCATCGAGTTTATCGCCGAAGATGAACTGGTGGAAGTCACGCCGCAAAGTGTGCGCCTGCGCAAGATGGAACTGGACGCCACCCGCCGCCAGATGAAATCCCGCAAGGATGAATAACCGACTAAACAGAGTTTGATTATTAAAAAACAGACAAATTAATTCCGGCGCTTTTAACGCCTTCAGTAGAGTAGAGAGCTGGCGTAGTAGCTGATTGCTCTATCTCCAGCTCTCCCTCGTCAATTCCGTACGTTCGGTTTTCCCGAATACGGCTTACCGATCATCTTCATCCAACTGCCTTCGCACTCTGTGCCCAATAGGCGTTGTCCTGAAAGTCGGCTTCAAAGATAGGCTCGATTAATATCTTTACTGCCATCTGTACTACCCTGTCCCTGATCACCGGTATTCCCAGCGGCCTTTTGCCGCCGGCCGCCTTAGGGACATAGGTGTTAAGTTAAACATGTTACTAAAAGATGAATTATGTAGTGCGTACCTCGCGTGACCTTTAGGTCATTAGGTGCGCATGCATTGGCGGGTCTAATAACATAAAGGTCACAAGCGACCCGCACTACAAATAGATGATGAATAACATAGCCCCTTCCCTCTCCCAAGGTTATGTTGTCCTTGGGATACAAGCGGTACTATGGGCAAATCCGACTCCCTTGCCGACCCGGTAAAATTTCGTTTCCTTAAATTTACCGG
>CAIVDK010000382.1 GCA_903904655.1 uncultured delta proteobacterium
CTGATCAATATCTTCCAGCAATATTTCAGCCGATTCTTTCAATTGAACGGCAAGCGCTGTATCGAGCACATCGGAAGAAGTCAAACCCATGTGAATGAAACGTCCGTCGTCACCGACTTTTTCCGTAAGCGATGTTAAAAAAGCAATTACGTCATGCTTTGTAGTCTTTTCGATCTCATCGATGCGTTCGACTCTTATAGAAACATTATCTTTAATGTTCTTTAGCGCGCTTTGGGGTATTTTCCCCAGCTTAGCCATTGCTTCACAGGCAAATATTTCAAC
Source organism: uncultured delta proteobacterium (assembly GCA_903904655.1). GTDB lineage: Bacteria > Desulfobacterota > Syntrophia > Syntrophales > Smithellaceae > UBA8904. The sequence continues at coordinate 283 of CAIVDK010000382.1, forward strand.
ATCCAGCCATTTCTTATACCTGTTCTCCGGACTCCAAATCTTTGTCATTATCTCGCGGGAATATCTCGGTATCATCGGTTTCTCCTCTAATTTTTTAAATGACTCTAAATTTACATCTACACAGCGCACGCTGAATGCCGGCCGGGGAGTAATTCCATTTTGTATTTGCGAGCCGGAATATATTGGAGCGTTAACTTGCTTTTAAATTCTCTCAAAGGCACAATGGAACTACCCATATCCAGTGCAGATTTGAGGAGTTGCTTGAATTTTTCGTTGAAGATACCGCCTTCTACTTCGGCATGAACGGGCAAAACATGTGTTTCACCGTATTTAATCAGTTCACTGATAATTGATACACTTTTTTGCGCGTCAATTTCCTCAAAGCAGGGCAAGTCAGATGGTATCTCCAGGACATTGGCGATTTCGTGGATGAACAACGTTTTAGCGCGAGTGCAGCTCAAATATTCAAACTTGTATTCTTTGATTATTGCCATTACCCGATCATCAATGAGCCAGGAAGGCGCGCCGAAGGCCGTAGGCTTATTTCCGGTTAATTTCTCAAAACCGGCAATACCTTTGGCAAACCACTGCCGAATCCAGCTTTCGGATTTATTCGCAAGTTCATCCTGCCAGCGGCGGTGATCCCAGGCGTGAAACTGGACTTCATGACCTGCGGCAATTATCTCTTTCACAATTTCAGGGAAGGATAGCGCGATCATGGGCGCCGGAAGCAATGTGCCGTATAGCGCGGTTTTCCAGCCATATAGAGCAGCCGCTTTAGTCCGCATCATCTTCCTTAAAAAAAGCGGATTCTTGATTATCTGTAATGCCGCACGTCCGGAATTATCCGGACCAATGCTTAAGAAAAATGTGCCTTTTAAGTTGAATTCTTTTAAGGTCTGCAAAAGACAGGGCACGCCGTTTTTCATGCCCCAGTATGTATCGACATCTATTTTTAATCCAAGCATTGGCAAAAGGATTTCTCCCTATTAGAGATTGCCACGTTCATTTCGTGACCCCCGCGCTTCGCTCGGGGCTTTGACTCACCGCAATGACAGAGACATATTAAATCAAATCTCGGCGTCTTTGTTTTCTTCTAAAAATGAATTGAGCGTCAGGCGCATTGATTCTTCCAACCCTATTTTCGGTTCCCAGTTCAAAAGCTTTCTTGCCTTTTCAATGCTGGGTTTGCGCGTGTAAATATCCTGATAACCTTTGCCGTAAAAGGTATCGGCGGAAATATCAATTATCTCTGAATAGCTTTGATCATTTTTGTGATCAGGATGTTCCTGAAATAGCTTCTTTAATATATGGGCC
>CAIVDK010000383.1 GCA_903904655.1 uncultured delta proteobacterium
AAACTATGAAACTGAAAATCTTGATCGTTCTATCCGTGTCGCTTTGTCAATTATTTCTTATGTCCTGTACCAACACGCCCTGGCACAGAGATCAGGCAGATGTCTATTTGAAAAAAGGGATGGCTTTACTGGAGGCCGGACAGTATCTCGGTGCGCTCAAAGAATTGCTGGAAGCGGATAAGAATGCGCCCAATGATCCCGTGATTAATTATTATTTGGGGATCGCCTATCATGGCCGGGGCCTCAGAGACATGGCGATGGAACGCTTTCAGAAAGCGATATTCTTGAAGAAGGATTATTCTGAGGCCCATAATTATTTAGGCGCCATCTATTTGGACATGGGACAATGGGAGAAGGCCATTGGTTCTTTTGATCAAGCGTTGGCCAATTACCTTTATGCGACACCGGCGCTTGCTCTTTATAATTCCGGTTGGGCTTATTATAACCTGCAAAATTATGATAGGGCCCTATCCCGTTATCAGCAGGCATTGCGAGAGGACGGGATGTCCGCCTGGCAACCGCAGATCGAAAAAAATATCGGATTAATATATATCAAGCAATCTAATCTGATCCAGGCAAAGGAGCATTTGGAAAGAGCGGTTGCCTTGAATCCCTCTCTCCATGACGCTCATTTCTTCCTGGCTGAGATCTATTTGAAAACAAAAGACACGGCAAATGCAAAAAAGTCCTTTCAGCAAGTCATAAAGATTGCCCCGCAATCGCCTTTTGGGCAAAAGGCGCGAGAGTATTTACAGTCTTTGAAGTGACAGGTACTCGCTCGGGATGGATGGCCAATATTCATAGGATCAAAACTCATGCTGCAAACAATAAATGATTCTTCCCTCTCCAGAATTCATGCTGTTCGGGAAAACTTTCCCAACTATCAAGTCGATAGCATTCTATGCTCCAGCATGAGTAATATCCGCTATCTGTCTGGATTTACAGGCAGTGACGGTGCTTTGGTTTTAAGTTCAGACGCCGCCTGGCTGCTTGTCGATGGCCGTTACACGACACAAGCCGCTGCCGAAGTTCAACGGATCTCCGTTGTCCAGTATCAAAATAAAATTCAGGGAATCGAACAGGCCGTGAAGGAGTTGGGGCTGAAAAGGATCGGTTTTGAAGCATCTTTTGTTACTGTGGACATGTACGATGATTTAACACAAAGGCTAAAACAGGCAAAGCTTGTTCCACTGGATAACGAGTTGAGATTGCTTCGGGCTTGCAAGGATGAGCATGAAATAGATGTGATGAGAAAAGCTGCGGCGATCGCCTCTGAAGCGGTAGCTGCTCTGGCCCGCGAAATAAAACCCGGCTGGACGGAACTTCAAACGGCTCTGCACCTGGAAATGACGGCGCGCCGGGCGGGAGCCGAACAGATTGCGTTTGAGACGATTATCGCTTCTGGAGAGAATGCAGCGCATCCTCACGCCAAGCCTACGAATCGGAAGATCAGGAATGGAGATTTTGTTGTTATTGATTTTGGTGTTAAATATCAGGGTTACTGTTCCGATGAAACTTGCACATTCGCAATTGGGGAATTGACAGGTGATAAAAAAAATGCTTATCGTGCCGTTCTGCGGGCTCATGATGAAGCCATCGCTTCCATCCGGGCAGGAATAGCCGCGGCTGATGTTGATGCCTTAGTCCGCGATATATTGGGTGAAGAATACAGCCGTTATTTTGTTCATGGAACAGGTCATGGCGTTGGTTTGGAGGTTCATGAAGCGCCGCGTCTGGCGCCGAATTCACGGGACGTTTTGACCGCCGGAATGGTTGTCACGGTTGAACCCGGCCTCTATTATCCCGACCGGTGGGGCGTTCGCATTGAGGACACGGTTTTTGTGAAAGAAAGTAGTTGCGAAATAATTACAAAGATGAATAAAAAGCTCATCATTATTAAATAAATTTTGAGGTTATGCTGTTATGAAGGTATTTCCAGAAGACCTACTTTACAGTCGCGAACATATTTGGGTGCGGGTTGACGGGGATATGGCCACGCTGGGGATTACAGATTATGCCCAGGAAAGTCTGGGAGAAATTCTGTCTATAGAATTTCCTGATATCGACACGGATGTGGAACGTGACGAAGCTTTCGGCTCTATTGAATCCACCAAGGCGGTTGTGGATCTGATTGCTTCGGTCAGTGGCACGATTGTCAGCATCAACGAAGATATTCATGACGATATCGGCATCATCAACAGCGATCCTCATGATACCGGCTGGCTGGTCGTCATTGAGATGGATGATATGGAGCAACTGGATGAGCTTCTGGATGCGGCAGGTTATCATGATTTTATCATGCAGCAGGAAGCTGACTGAAGCCCTCTTATGGCATGGCGTTTACTCAATTATCGATCCAACAGCGCCTCTGAAAACATGGCCATCGATGAAGCTGTTTTTCAAGAAACCATAAAAAATAAAAGACCGCCGACGCTGCGTTTCTATGGTTGGTGCCGACCGGCTGTCTCTATCGGCTATTTTCAGGGATTGAAAAACGAAATCAATTTTAACCGGTGCCGATTGTCCGGTGTTGATATTGTCCGCAGGATAACGGGGGGGAAAGCCGTTTATCACCGCGATGAAATTACCTATTCACTTGCGGCTGGAAATTCGGAAAAGCTGTTTCCTGATGCTATTATCGGGACGTACGAAATAATCAGCCTTTGTCTGGCGCATGGCTTATCTGAACTGGGGATCAAGGCTCATCTGGCGAAACCCGCCTCAGGCAAAAAGCCGGATATGACGTCCTGTTGTTTTTCCGTACCGTCCGGCAATGAACTGCTGGTCGGCGACAGAAAAATTTGCGGCAGCGCGCAAATGCGAACGCACGGAGGTTTTTTGCAGCACGGGTCGCTGCTGATGACATTTGATCCGGTTGAAACCGCCGCCTTGATCCTGACGTCGCAGGTGACGGACCCGACCGAAAAACTCAGACGTTCCGTCACGGCCGTAAATGAGGTGATGTCTTCACCTGTCAGCGCAGAGACGCTCTGCTCGGCTTTGCAAAAGGGTTTTATCGACGAATTAGGCATTAATCTTTCAGAAGGGCCGTTAACACCAGCCGAAAAGGCCTTGAGCAGTCAACTGGTCAAAAAATATGAGAGTGACGCCTGGAATTGGGAACGAAAAAAGGACGCATTTAAATTAGGTTAACCGGTATGATGATTTTAAAGGATTTAGTGGCGGACGCAATTTATCAGCAGAGTGGCTATAAAGCTCCTGCGCATTCCGGTGCGATCAAAATGGATGCCAATGAAAATCCGTTTTGCCTTGAGGAACCCTTAAAAAGAAAACTGATGGAAGAGCTCAAAAAGGTTGAACTCAACCGTTATCCCGAGGCCGGCAATCCCGAATTGCGGACAAGGTTGGCTAAATACTATGGTGTTGATCAGGATATGGTCATGCTGGGAAATGGTTCCGATGAGCTTATTCAAATACTTTGCCTGACCATGCAAGGCAAGATCAGCGGTGTGATGGCGCCTTTTCCGACTTTTGTGATGTACAAAATAATTGCCGTCAACGCCGGACAAAAGGTGGTGGAAGTCCCACTGGATGAAAATTTTGATCTCGATCTTGACGCCATGCTGCAGAAGGCTAGCGCCGGTTTTCCGTCTTTGATTTTTTTAAGTTATCCCAATAGCCCCACGGGAAATTTATTTGATCGGGATAAAATAGAGACCCTGATTAAAAAAGCACCGGGTCTGGTTATTGTGGACGAGGCCTATGGAGCTTTTTCCGGGCAGACTCTGCTGACACTGACCAAGAAATACGATAATTTGCTTATCTTAAAGACATTGTCCAAACTGGGAATGGCTTCGATTCGTCTGGGTTTTCTTCTCGGCCATCCAGAAATTTTGGCCGAGCTCAATAAAGTTAGATTGCCTTATAATATTAATTCTTTATCGCAACTCACCGCCAATTTTTTCCTGGATAATATTGATGAATTTGACCGGCAAGTCGATGACATTGTGCATCGGCGCGAGGAGCTTTTTGCCGGTTTAAAGAAGATCGCCGGAATTACACCACATCCATCACGGGCTAATTTTATTTATTTTAGTTGCAATTTTGATTCGGATCACATATATGCAACTCTCGCAGCGCAGGGTATCATGGTGAAAAATTTAAACAGGCCGCCGCGAATGACAAATTGTATGCGGGTAACCGTGGGAAATCACCAGGAAAATGAGACTTTTTTAAAGGCTCTACAAAGAGTGGTTTCCGAGCAAGGAGCGTGATTTAACGTTTATTGGAAATTTAGGGGTAGTTGACGGCGCAAGATAATTATGTTTGTGTCGTGCTGCCCTTTTTTTGTGTTTAAAAGTCAAAAATGACATAAATATTACACGCTAGCATTAATAAGGATGAGGAGGAATAAAATTGGAAGTAAAAGTCATTGATAACGATGTGGAAAAAGCTCTCAAAATTCTGAAAAACAAACTTTCGAAAAGCGGATTATTCAAGGAATTGAAAGTTCGCCGGGCCTATGAGAAGCCTTCGGTCAAAAAGAAGAGAAAAACCATCGAAGCGCGCCGCAGACTGGCCAAGGTTCAACGACGCCGCACCAACTAACTATATTTACTGAAATAAGAGATCAACACTCTTTGTGTTCCCCGCTCGCGTGACCTTCAGGTTAGGCGGGGGCGGTGCGAAGCGCTGAGGGTGTTGGAATTTGATGCAAGGAAACGACCAACCATGGAAAAGCAATATCTTATCGATGCATTATCCAAGGAAGAATCGTGGCGGATTTTTCGCATCATGGCAGAATTTGTAGAATCCATCGAGGTTCTTTCGAATGTCCATAATGCCGTGACTATTTTTGGTTCAGCCCGTATCAAACCCGACAATAAATATTATCATATGGCGGAAAAGCTGGGACAGCTTTTAGCGCAAAATGGATTTCCCGTCATAACCGGTGGCGGTGCCGGAATTATGGAAGCGGCCAATAAAGGCGCGGCGGAAGCGGGCGGTCAATCCGTGGGAATGAATATTAAGCTGCCTTTTGAGCAAAAACCCAACCCCTACGCCAATCTTCAACTTGATTATAAATATTTTTTCATTCGCAAAGTCATGTTTGTCAAATCTGCTGTTGCCTATGTGATCATGCCGGGTGGCTACGGGACCATGGACGAGTTTTTTGAAGCATTAACCCTGATCCAGACTAAACGCGTGAAAAGTTTCCCCGTCATCCTGATGGGCCGTGAATACTGGCAGGGTCTGTTGGACTGGATGAAAAGCAGCATGCTGCAACAGGATATGATCCTCCCCTATGATCTCGAGATGATACAGATTATTGACGAACCAGAAGACGTTGTTAAGCACATCAAGAAATACGTCATCGTTTAAACTCCCCATATTTTTCCTTCATGAGAGTCATGTATGACCTTGGAAAAAGCAATCATTGACCTAAAGAAGGGAAAAGTTGCGTCCTGCTATCTTTTGTATGGCGAAGAAGAATATCTGCTCCATGAAACGCTCCATCAAATACTGGACA
>CAIVDK010000384.1 GCA_903904655.1 uncultured delta proteobacterium
AATGGAATCTCAAAACACACCAACACAGAAAGTACTCACCGTCAAGGATCTGCATACCTTTTTCTATACCAAGAAAGGTGTCGTAAAAGCCGTTGATGGTGTAAGTTTTACCGTTGAAAAGAAAGAAATCGTGGGACTGGTGGGGGAGTCGGGATGCGGCAAAAGCATTACCTCCCTTTCCATCATGCGACTTGTTCCTCAGCCGGCGGGCCGGATCGTATCGGGAGAAATCATTTTTCAAGGCGAGGATCTCCAGAAAAAGACGGATGAGCAAATGCGGAGTATTCGGGGTGACCGATTGTCCATGATCCTTCAAGACCCCATGGTGGCCTTGAATCAGCTTCTGACGGTGGGTTACCAGATCGGTGAAGTTCTCAAATACCACAGTAAGGGGAACGGTTCATTTCGTGAAAAGTGCATTCATCTGCTGGAAAAGGTCAAGGTTCCGTCACCGGAGCGGCGGATCGACGACTATCCCTTTCAGTTCAGCGGCGGCATGTGTCAGCGCGTGCTGATCAGCATCGGGATTGCCAACAATCCGGACCTGCTGATTGCCGACGAACCGACAACGGCCCTGGATGTGACCATCCGGGCCCAGATCCTCAACCTGATGCGGGAAATCCAGCAGGAATCGAATACGGCGATTATCCTGATCACCCACGATCTGGCAACGGTCGCGCAGATCTGTACGCGGGTTCTGGTGATGTATGCCGGAAGGATTGTGGAGCAGGCCCCGGTAAAGATATTTTATAAAAATCCGTCGCATCCTTACACGGTGGGGCTTATCCGGTCGGTGCCGGTGCTGGGCCGCCGAATCGATCGGCTCTACTCGCTGGGCGGCAGCCCGCCGAATCTGCTGCATCCGCCGCCGGGGTGCCGTTTCGCCCCGCGCTGCTCCAAAGCGATGCCGGTATGCCATGAACAGTACCCGCCTGAAGTGACGATTGCGGATAACCATCAAGTATCTTGCTGGCTTTATATAAAGGATTAACGATGCACGATTCCATGATTATTTCGGTTAAGAATCTCAAGAAGTATTTTCCCGTGACCCGTGGAACGGTTTTTTCCAAAGTAGTCGGGCACGTCAAAGCGGTGGACGATATCAGCTTTTTTGTGGAAAAAGGCGAAACCCTAGGCCTGGTTGGTGAATCGGGCTGCGGCAAATCGACGACGGCTAACCTGATTCTCGGGCTTGATCCACCAACTTCAGGCGAAATTTTGATCGCGGGAAGAGATATTACACAAATCAAAGGGCGAGAGCTCTTTGCCTTCAGGCGGAGCATCCAAGCGGTCTTTCAGGATCCCTTCCGCTCCCTCAATCCCCGGAAAAAGGTCAAACAAATCATCTCCGAGCCCTTGTCGGTCCACCGTGTGGGGACCAAGGCTGAACGGAAGACCCGGGTACAGGAGCTCTTGGAGCTGGTGGGGCTCGAACCCCATCACGAAGGGCTTTACCCTCATGAATTCAGCGGTGGCCAGCGGCAGCGCATCGCCATTGCGCGGGCCCTTGCCCTCAACCCGGAGGTCATTGTCCTTGATGAACCGGTGTCCGCGCTGGATGTTTCAATCCAGGCCCAGATCCTGAACCTGCTGATCGATCTCCAAGCGCGCCTCCGTCTGACCTATCTCATCATTTCCCACGATCTGGCCGTGGTCGAGCATGTGAGTAAGCACATCGGCGTGATGTATCTTGGCCGTCTGGTCGAGCTTTCGCCCCGTGAGAGGCTTTACACGAATCCTACACACCCCTACACCCGGGCACTGCTGGATTCCGTGCCGGTTGCGGATCCCGAAGACATCAAGGCCGTGACTCTGGAAGGGGAAGTGCCCAGTCCCCTCAATCCGCCGTCGGGATGTACCTTTCATCCCCGCTGCCCGGAGTGCCGGACCGAATGCCAATCCCTTGCGCCGGTGATGAAGGAAATTGAACCGGGACATTTTGTAAGTTGTCATAATCGATAAGAGAAGAGCTTTGCACAACCCTTGTTTGCTTTATAACCTTTCAGGTCGCACGAGGTCACAAGACGGGAATGACAAAAGTAGGGTAAAATTGACTTTTTACGAGACCAGCATCAATGAATCACCAAATAATTTAAAAGGAGAAAACAATGAAAGCAGAAGATGTAAAAAAGATTGCAATGATCGGCGCGGGCGACATGGGCCACGGAATTGCGGCCTGTTGCCTTCAGGGCGGCTATACCGTTGTGCTTCGCGATATCGAGCAGAAGTTTGTGGATCGCGGCATGGCGGGAATCAAAGGCAGCTTCGACAAATTCAAGGCGAAGGGCAAGATGACCCCGGAGGCTTATGATGCCGCGCTGGCGCGCCTGATTCCCATGGTGGATCTGAAAGAAGCCGTCAAGGATGCTGATTTTATCATTGAGGCTGTTCCGGAAAAACTGGAGCTCAAAAAGGGCGTGTTTGCCGAGATCGACAAGTATGCCCCCAAGCATGCCGTTCTGGCCTCCAATACATCCAACATGAGCATTACCGAGATTGCCAATGCCACAAGCCGACCGGAAAAGGTCATTGGTTACCATTTTTTCAATCCCGCCATTCTCATGAAACTGGTGGAAGTGATTAAGGGCGCGAAGTCAACCGACGAAGCCATTCAGGTCGGCTATGACATCGCCAAGAAGATCAACAAGGTTCCGGTCATTGTCCAGAAAGATTCTCCGGGATTCATTTACAACCGCGTCAATATTCCCGTCGGCGCTTTCCTCTCGAAGATCCTGGAAGCCGGCCATCCGACGCCGCAAGAATTAGATGCCGCCCTTAAACCGATCATGCCCATGGCGCCCTTTGAACTGATGGATTATGTGGGCATTGACATCAATGTTCATGGTCTGGAATATATGGCAAAGGTTCTCTCCCCTGATTATAAGCCACCCCAATGCCTTTATGATATGGTGAAAGCCGGCAACCTGGGCAAGAAAACAGGCAAGGGCTTCTATGACTGGTCTCAGGGACGCCCCACCATCGATCTGTCCAAGGCCACGAAAGAAGTTGACATTAATCATTTGATTGCCCTTCAGGTCAATGAGGCTACAAAGCTTCTGGAAGAAGGCGTCTGCGATGATCCCAAACAGATCGATCTGGCGATGGCCAATGGCGGCGGCTCACCCTTCGGGCCCTTCATGCTGGCCCAAAGCATCGGCTATAATGTTCTGAATGCAAAACTGGAAGAACTCTACAGCAAATTCAAACTGGAGATCTTCAAACCGACAAAGACGATGAGTGCGGGTCAGATCAAAGTGTAATTTATTGTACAGGGAAACATGGATCAACTTTGCCTTTTCTCCTCACTTCCCCGCCTCCTGATTAATTTTCACTTTACTGAAAGGAGGCGGGGATTCTTCATGTTTGAGAAAGGCAAAATGCTCTCGGATAATAAATTAATACGAGAGGTAATTGCAAAACTCCCCAAAATCCCATCCCCCCTGGCGGGGGAGGGTTAGGGTGGGGGGGAAGTTGTCATCAAATCAGGATGTTGCAGCTTCTCCCGCCCCCTAACCCCCTCCCGTCAAGGGAGGGGGAACAAGAGTTCTGCAATGAACTCACGATAAAGGATTTAATATGGAAGAACAACCCTGGCATAAGCATTATGATTTCTTCGTACCCACCAGCATCCCAGGATCAGTGAGGCCGTGGCGGTAGGCATTCCCGACGAATACCGGGGCGAGACCGTCAAAGCGTTCATTGTTCTTAAACCGGGTGAGGTCGCAACGGAGGAGGAAATCATCGATTTTTGCCGGGAGAAAATGACGGCCTATAAGGTACCCAAGCTTATAGAATTTCGCAATGAGATTCCCAAATCCGCGGTCGGGAAAATCCTGCGGAAAATCCTGCGGGACGAGGAGGTTGAGAAGAAAAAAAAATAGACGATCCATGTTGTGTATCAACATTATTTGTGATGATATGAAAAGTGGATTCAGACAGTTTGTATGAAAGGAGAAGAAGTAAATGATCAGGAACACAGATAAGCGGATGAGCGCGCAGGAAGCCGTGGCGGAAA
>CAIVDK010000385.1 GCA_903904655.1 uncultured delta proteobacterium
CCACGCCTAACGCGTCAAGATCCGGCGCAAGGTCTTTGGCGAAATATCTCAGGGCGTCCGCATTAGGGAAGTAGCTCATAGTGCCCACGAATAGCATGGAAAGGCCGCGCCTTGGTTTAGCGACAGGCCGAGCCGACCTGGAGGGTAGAAACACTACGTTGGGCAGGACCCCCACCGGCGTAGCGGGAAAGCGCCGTGCAAGAGTCGGCTGGTCCAAGGCGGAGGCGACAAAGATCTTTTGCACCCGCGGAAGGAAGTTGTTCTCTAGGCGCCGGTACAGCCTGGCTTCCCGCAAGCGGAAGAGGGCCAGCCGTCGTTCTCCCCGCTGATGGTGCATGGCGACCATGGAGAGGCGGGTCCTGGATTCCAGATCGTCCATGTCCAGGCTGGTGGGCACCGAGGGAAAGCGGCGCATGAGGGCCTGCGCAAGAGGGGACAAATAAAGGCGGAAAACGTGGATGCGCGAGAAAGGCTCGGAACGGCTCCAGGCGCGGGTCTTCTGGAGGAAATCCGGACAGGCCACTTCCCCGGCGAGGGCGTCCCCGCACCAGCGCCGCCAGCGCCACCACAAACGGTAGCTCCAGCCCGTGTGCGGGGTGCGGGGGATGATCTCGATGTCCTGGCACAGGCCCCGCAGGGATGCTGGAATCTGAGCCTCTCCTGGATGGGCCAGTGATAGGATCAGGTGTATGGCGTGGGTCCGTGCTAGGACCGTCAGCTGATGGTAAGGCCGCATGCATACGCCAGCCCCGGAGGGAGATGGCACCACGCCGCTGACGAAGAGAAGGGAGGGGCGGGAGCTCTTTACTCCGAGTGGCTGGGGCGCCGCGACACGGGTCGGGTACCACCAAGGCCAGACTCCCGCCCGGACAAGGCGCCTTCCCGTCAGGGTGAAGACGATACGGACGGCGAAATCTGGCCGCCCCACCAGAAGGCGAATGAGCGCGGTATAGTGCCACGCGCGCCGGGCATGGTACAGGGCTGAGACGCAAATCCAGAAGGTGAGCCAAGGATCTGCTCCCTCTAGCACCTTCATTTTCACAGGGAGAGAGGGTGCGATGGAAAGCATTGGCGCGCCATCCGCTTCCAGCTTGCGCAAGGCGACGGTAGTCTGTCCCGGATGCTGGCGGATCGCCACAAAGGCATGTACGGCGATCGCCCCAGAGGATATGGCGCGGAAAACTTTCAGCCAGAAAAGGCTGTCCTCGCCGAACCTGAGGTGCGTGGGAAACCGGTGCGGGCCAATTGCCTCGCGGCTCACCAGGCAGGACCCCACGGCGACTCCCTGAGTGACCAGGGCAGACACAAGATCCTTCCAATAGGCCCGGAGATTGAAACCGGTGATCAGGTCCCTGGGATAGGAGGCGCTCCGGCCGTCCCGGAAGCGCAACGCGCGGCCCAGGGCCACCTGGGCACCGTCCTCGCGGCCCAGGGCCTCGAAGCAGCGCTCCAGAAAGTCCACGAACAGGATGTCGTCATCATCGAGGAACAGGATCCAATCACCCCGAGCGAGCTCCAGCCCAACGTTACGGGCATGGCCCGCTCCGTGGTTCCGGTTCAGTGCGATGAAGCGCACGCAGCCGTGCAACGCTGTGAGACGCACAATGGCCTCCCGGGCGTCCGAATCAGAACCGTCGTCAACCACCAGGATCTCCAGGGGAGGCAAAGTCTGGTTGATGGCTGACAGGATAGCCTCACGCAGGAAGGCAGGCCGGTTCCAGCTGGGGATGATGACTGAGACGGTGGGAAGAACCATTGGGCAGTGTCCATCGGTTAGATTTTAAGTATCATGACAACGTGGACACTCAAGAGGTCAGCGTGATCTATACTGGAATTTCTCATCTCCATAAATGAATGACATCGATTACATGCAATATAACACATTACATCAAGTTTACGGAATAGGTAATTGTATCCTGTCGCCCAAGAAAATCTTGCTATTTGCCCCGAGATGACTGCGATCCATGTATAGAACATCCTTGTTAGGCTTGGCAAAACACGTCTTGTCATCACAAAAATATGGAGCTAAATCGACCGTCTTTACGTTTGGGAACTGCTTTACAGACTTTGCAATTATCTTTCTATATGGTTCTTGGCGAGTGTCAACAGTTTTCTTGTCGATAGAGCAGGATTCTCTGGCCTTATCTCTGACACACCTCCTTGGGTTAAAATCTAACTCAGGATAATCAAGTAAAATAATTACCTTTTTTCCGGCATCCGTCAATTGTCGCAGAGTATTCTTCAAGCCAATTTCAAATATCTTGTCTCGATCTCTGATCTCCGGATTATTTGTTAACCTGATTTGATAGTAATTACTATCCGTCTTTCCTCCGAAATCGACTCCGCTTTGCGTCGCAGCAAAACGTCCTGCAAGTATTACATAACGAATGTTTGGGTTGTTCGTAACATATTCTATAATCCGGCGCGTGTTTTCCAAGCATTTCGAGGAATCTCTTTCAATGCCCAGGAACGGGGGACAGCCTTCTTTTCCGAAGAGCACCATACCAATATTGCGCCTATTTAAACTGTAACTGATTGCCCCGAATAATACTCTTGCATGTGAGTCGCCGATAAGAGCAACCGAAGGCGTTCCTGAAATATTGGAGATCTGACAAAAATCGTTTTGAGCGAAAGGGTATATCGATTTGCACTCGACACGATTCTTCTCGTGTCCGGGCTCGTCTATGGTGAACGCGGTTTCGTCGAAGCGCAGATTGGTAACAGGATTCATATATCGATTCAGGCCAAGACCGCCCACTGAAACCATCAGGACACAAAGAACAACTGCCTTAATCGAGCTGAACCGTCCGAATCTGAGAGGCCGTTCAATCAGCTTATATGTTATGCATGCCAACAAGAAGCTGGCCAACACAAGCGCAATACGTATCGCACTTGCCGATGCTCCTCCAAAATAGATGTGCGCAAACGACAACAAAGACCAATGCCATAAGTAGAATGGATAGCTGACCAGGCCAATCCCAACCAGGACATTTCGTGAAAGTACGTGGCGGTTTATCCATGCCCCGGGTCCGGCGGATACGAGCAGACAAGTGCCCAGGGTTGGAAGCAGGGCCCACCAACCAGGATAATCCTTCCTCTGGCCCGCTATTAGAAACGAGGCCATCATCAATAGTAGTCCCAGCCAACTCGCCGTGTCCGGTACAATTTTGTAAAGGTTGATTGTCGTTCCCTTGCTCCCGAAAACACGCATGGGAGATTGAATCCCCGTTCCGTGAAACGTCAGATATGCGAGGAAGGCACCGAGAGAAAGCTCCCACAGACGCGTTGGAAGCAAATAGAACGTGGCCGCAGGACTAATCTTTATCAACAAAACGTTCGACAGGAAAGACAAAGACAGCGTGGCCAGCAAACCCCACAGGATGAGTTGTTTGTTTTTACGCGTAAAAAGAAAAACGATAAAAACCGGCCATATGATATAGAACTGTTCCTCAATGCCGAGAGACCACAGATGCATGAGAGGCTTCTCTGCAGCTTCTCTATCGAAATACCCGGTTTCCCGCCACAAGGCGATATTCAAAATAAAACCGACTCCGGCAACGACATGTTTTGCCAGTGATTTGTACTCATGTTTAAAAAGTAGGAACCAGCCTAATACAAGGCAGGCCATTAATACCGTAATCAAGGCGGGGAAAATTCGCCGGATTCTCCGTGCATAGAAATCGGCGTAACGAAAGCGATTGTTCTCCATCTCTTTAAAAATTAAAGAAGAAATTAAGTAACCGGAAATAACAAAGAAGACATCAACTCCTGCATACCCTCCCTGCACCAAAGCGGGGAAGGCATGAAAGCAGACTACAGCCAGAACGGCTATTGCACGCATACCATCAATGTCTGGACGATAATTAAAAGTAGTGTTTGAATTCACAGTTAATACTCTTTGAGAAGGTCTTCCTTTTTGCACTGGCAGGGACAGGAAAAACGCTATAGTGTTTAGGGGACATCCTAATAATGTTCCCGTCAAGAGAAAATAATGTTTTTTAAAAGAGCCACTCTATTAACGATGTAATTTTCCGGAGACTGTAAACTAATCCGTGTAAATGGAATTTTCATATTTTCACCAAATTGAAACGGTCTTCATACATAACAGCCATCCGGGATATTGTCAAAGCGCAGTTGGCTAAGCCTTTGGTGTTACCCGCGTAGATCCAGTTTGCCGCCTTATAAACGATCCCCAGGAAGCGTTTTGGATCTACGAAGGTCTCCAGCAATACCACGGGATGCCCAAAAACCTTTTGCCAATCACTATCAGGGCACCTTTGGCACAAGGGCAGAATGCGTGAACCTAAATTCGAAATATACCAGTCGGACAGGATAAGAAAACGGCTGTTATTGATGATTAATTTGAGGCGGTCATACTGAAGGCGGGATCACCATGAAAACATTGTCAGCATTTTCTTATTGTGTTAGTTATCTGCACTGTTTGCTTAGGAGAAAGATTTGTTGTTGCC
>CAIVDK010000386.1 GCA_903904655.1 uncultured delta proteobacterium
AGTTACTTCGGCTTCGGCGTTATTATTGAAAAAATGATTATAAGATTCGATATTGCCGGCTTTGATCTTGGCCAGGTCGGGTCCCGCGGCGTTGTACCATGAATGAAGCCCCGCGACCTTTGCCACAGTCAAATGCGTTTTATCATGCCAGGCATGAGCTGATGATAATATGAGAAGCAGTCCCAAAACCACAAATAATTTAAACCCGATATTTTTCATAATATTCCTTTATTTCATCCGGCTAAACAGAATGCTTCCCAGTGCCAGCATAGTCCCGGCAAAGAGGGTAATGATGCCGAGATCAATATAGAACGGATACGTGTGAATGCCCAGAAGCGCGCCGCGCACACCGTCAACGGTGTAACTAAGCGGATTGATTTTCACCATTGCCTGCAGCCATGAGGGGAGCCGGTCGTCCACCGGAAAAAGTGCGCCGGATAAAAAAAAGAGCGGGAAAATCAGAAAGGAGGAGATCACCTGAAAACCCTCCAGGCTCTCCAGGAGAGATCCAAGCGCCAAGCCTAGTGACACCAGGGCTATCGAGGTGATGAGCAAAATCAATAAAGCCAGTGGAATGCCCCAGGGATTAACCGAGGGGAAAAGAAACGAGAAAGCAAAAAGAATCAAAACCTGCAAAAGGACATCGGTGCAGCCGCCAATCACTTTTCCAAAAAAGATACTGATGCGCGTCACAGGCGCGACCAGAACGGCTTTGAGCACATCGAGCTTGCGGTCCCAGATGATATAGAGTCCAAAAAAAACGGAACCGAAAATGACCGACATGGTCAAGATGCCCGGATAAATGTAGTCTCGATAGTTGACGTCGCCTACAGAAATGCTTGCGCCAATGCCGCTGCCGAACAAAAACAGCCACATCATCGGTTGAACGAAACTGGAAACGATTCTGCTTTTTTCGCGCCAGAAGACTTTAAACTCCCGCCACCAAATGGCGGAAATGCCCAGGAGTTCTCTCTGAATAAAATCGGCATTCATTGGTTCATTTTCCTCTCTGACGATAGCGGGCAACGGAGTCCACCCAGTTTTCGCCATTTTCGATGGCATCCACTTGGATATCGCGACCTGTGAGTTTGATAAAGACGTCGCTGAGTGTCGGTTTTCTCATTTCTACGCTGATAACAGCGGGAATCAAAGACAGCAGCTCAGCCAGGTGTAGATGAGCCGATTTCATCGTAATTTCTATCGTATCACCCGCTTTTTTTACCTGTGACACATAAGGAAGCGAGCGGATTTTATCCAGCGGCGGCTCAAGTGCGGCAATCGCAACGATGTCGCCGCCCATCGTATCGATCATATTTTCGGGTGTGTCGAGCGCGATGATCCGGCCTGCGTCAATGATGCCGATGCGGTTGCACATTGCTTCAGCTTCTTCCATGTAATGCGTCGTGAGCACAACGGTGGTTTCTTCTTTTTGCGCCATTTTTCGGATGTATTCCCAGGTGCGGGCGCGGGTCTGCGGATCAAGTCCCAGGGTTGGTTCATCCAGAAACAAAACGGCGGGACGGTGCAAAAGGCCGCGCGCCAGTTCCAGCCTGCGTTTCATGCCGCCGGAATATGTTTTGGTCAGATCATCGGCGCGTTCTTTGAGGTCAACCAGTTCCAGCATTTCTTCAATCCAGCGATTACGGACGGATGATGGAATTCCATAGAGACGGGCGTGCAAATGGAGGTTTTCGCGGCCGGTGAGGATCGTGTCCAGAGTCGGGTCCTGGAAGACGATGCCGACCTTGCGCCGGACCTGCGTCGGATGTTTCGCGATGTCAAAACCCGCGATAAGACCCTGGCCGGATGTGGGGCGAACGATGGTGCAGAGCATCCCGATAGTTGTGGTTTTCCCCGCGCCATTGGGGCCCAGCAGTCCAAAGATTTCGCCTTTTTCGATATTCAGATCAATACCGCGCACAGCTTGAATTTTGCCGAACGTTTTCGTCAGTGAACGGATTTCGATGATAGCCATATGATGTCAATAATCCCGTGATTTAAATCAT
>CAIVDK010000387.1 GCA_903904655.1 uncultured delta proteobacterium
GAGCGTTGTCGCTAAAGATTCATCAAGCGGCAGGCAGGGTGAAGTGCGGCTTTACAACAAAAGCTATGCTGTCATCATCGGGATTGATCGGTATTCAAACCTCCCCGCCGGGCGTCAGTTGCAAAATGCTGTTAAGGATGCCAAGGGTGTTGAGGATGTCCTGCGTAAGAACTACCGATTTGATAAGATCATCACCCTGCATAACGATCAAGCAACAAAAGACCGCATTATGGAAGTGCTGACCGAGGAGCTTCCCGCTCAGATGGGCAGGGACGATGCGCTATTTCTTTTTTGGGCAGGCCACGGTAATCAGGAGAAAAGTGAATATGGCGAGATCGGCTACCTCATTCCTTACGACGGCTCAACCGACAAGATTCGCAAGAATATTACCATGGCTGAAATCCGCGATACCGTCTCGAAGAAGATTCCCGCTAAACATGTCTTTTATGTGATGGATGCCTGTTATAGCGGCCTTTTGACCACACGCTCTGTGGATGGCAAAACCCGCCGTGATCTGAGTTACCTCAAAGAGATCACCAAAGAATCGGCCAGGCAAGTGCTGACGGCAGGCGGCAAGGGTGAAGAGGCACTCGACGGCGGCCCTAAAGGGCATTCCGTATTTACCGGCAGGCTCATCGAGATTTTGGAGAATGCCCCCGATTTTATAACGGCCAATGAACTGCAAGCCAGCATCAAAGAGAGGGTTCATTCCGATGCCAGCGCCCGTAACCATATTCAAACACCCGGATTTGGCGCGCTCTATGGCATGGGAGATTTTGTCTTTATACCGAAGCAGCAAGACCGCTTAGGCGATCTGACCGGAACATCTGCTTCACGTCAGAAGGAACTTGAGCAACTGCGCAAAGCGGAAGAGGAGGCCAGCGCAGCCAAGAAGCGCGAGCAGGCCGAGATTGACAAAAAGGAAAAAGAACTGGCAACGCTCGATAAGCAAATCGCCGAGATGAAGGGACGATTAGGAACATCGAAGGCTCACTCCGATGATAATCTTGATCAGATTCTTGCTTTAGCCGAGCAGAAAGAAAAACAAGGTGAACGCTTGGAAGAACTTCGGCAGCAGAGAATAGAAGAAGAACGCAAGCGTCAAAAGGAGATCGCCAGCCTTAAGCAGGAGGCGTTAGAGAAATTGGCCGCTCAAGTCAACATTGATCTGGTAAAATATGAGAGAGTGGCCACATCAAAATACGCAAATGACATGAAAGACAGTGCCTGGAAGGCAATGCTCGACAACTATCCAGAGGCCAAGAATGTGAAGATCGGAGATGTTGAACGGTTTCTGGCCGCCTTGGGGCTAGCGCGCTACAACAGTGAAGTTGTAACTGCAGAAAAACGAGAACGAAAAAGAGTAGAGGAACTGGCTATGTCTTATACCGACACAAGCAGTGGTCTGATGTGGGCAAAGCAGGACAACGGAAGAGCTATCACTTGGGCGGAAGCTAAGGCCTATTGTGATTACTATAGCGTGGGTGGTGTAAAAGACTGGCGAATGCCAACACAGGATGAACTGATGATGTTGTATGCAAGCGGCGCCCATAAAAATAAAATCAAGATAACAGGTAATTGGATATGGGCATCGGAAACTAAGGGTTCTGACGCCGCCTACTTCGATGTCTACGTTGGAAAACGATACTGGAATCGACAGTCAGGCGGCAACAATTACACCAGAGCCCTCCCGGTTCGTTCCATCAAATAGGTATTCGTTATTTAAATGTTAAAATTGCAAAGGGAGGTTTCTATGTCATACGTTGAGAACAATCTTATTCAAGGTGAGCAAGTTGTTTATCGTGCAGAGTTACATTGGAAAATATTTA
>CAIVDK010000388.1 GCA_903904655.1 uncultured delta proteobacterium
ATTAGAATACTGCGTGTGCATGAAGTTAATCAGTCATTTTGATCAAAAAGAATAATTTTCGTAATGTGTTTCATAAATGATCTTCCTCGCCCCCCTTGTTTTCCCCTCCCTCCCTTCTTTCGGGGGGGTGGGGGAGATCATGTATATTTCACCATACTTTAAAACACATATCCCTAAATAAATATCATTAAGGAGTTTTTATGGAAACAAGACCCTGGCAAAAGAATTATGATTACAATGTTCCGAAAACCATTCAGTACCCGAAATTTCCGGTGCAGAATCTTGTCCACATCGCCGCCGCCACCTTTCCCCACAAGGTCTCGACCTATTTCATGGGGACGGAATTGACCTTCCGGCAGATCCGGTCCCAGGTTCTGCGCATGGCCAATGCCCTGATGAAAATGGGTATCCAAAAAGGAGACCGTGTCGGCTTGGCCCTTCCTAACTGTCCCCAGTATATCATAGCGTATTATGCCGCCCTTTCCACCGGCGCCATCATCGTGAACATCAACCCCATGTACACCTATGATGAACTTAAATTCATGATGGAAAACTCGGGCTTGCAGTCCCTTGTCACCTTTGACGGCGCTCTGCCCGTCATGCGCCCCCTGGCCAAGGCGTTGGGGCTTAAAAATGTCATCATCACCAAGGTGACAGATTATGTTCAGGGCGTACCGGTGAGTACCGCCAAGAACCTGGATCTGGAACCGGGTTGGCATCATTTCTCGGAACTTCTTGCCGGTTGCGCCGATGAAAGGATACCCAAAGTCGTCGTGAATTCTGAAGACGGCGCTTTGATCCAGTTTACGGGCGGTACGACGGGGTTACCCAAAGGGGCTCTGCTCACCCATGCCAATGTCATATCCGCCGTTTTCCAGAACTCCCTCTACGGTAATTCCATTCTTGTTTACATTCCCCACGCCGAACGCTCCGTCATCAGCGCGATCCCCTATTTTCACATTTACGGCAACACCTGTTGCATGAACTGGGCGATGCTGAACGCTGCCACCCAGATCATCCTCCCGCGATTTGAACTTGAGGAGTGCCTGGACACCATCGCCAGGTTCGACCAGGTCACCAATTTCCCCGCAGTGCCCACTATGATCACAGCCATCGTCAACCATCCCAAGACCGGAAATATGGATTTAGGCGCCCGCATCCGTGTCCTCGGATCTGGCGGCGCTCCTATGCCCGTAGAGCTGATTCAAAAGGTCAAAGACATGGGCATCTTCTTTGGCGAAGGGTGGGGAATGAGCGAAACCGCATCGATAGGCATCGGTAGTCCACTTCTACAGCATAAAATTGGCTCTATAGGCTGTCCAATGCCGGACAATGATATCCGCCTGGTGGACGTGGAAACGGGCCTTCTGGACGTCAAGCAGGGAGAACCGGGAGAAATTTTGATCAAAGGCCCCTCTGTCATGCAGGGTTACTGGAATAATCCGGATGAAACGGCCAATCAGCTCAAGGACGGCTGGCTCAGCACTGGTGATATCGCGCAGATGGATGAAGACGGTTATTTCTATATCGTCGACAGGAAAAAAGACATGATCATTGCCGGCGGATTCAATATTTATCCCCGGGAAGTGGACGAAGTCCTGTTCCAGCATCCTAAAATTGCCGAGGCCGTATCGGCCGGTGTCCCCGATGCCTACCGCGGTGAAACCGTCAAAGCCTTTGTTGTACTCAAGCCCGGCGAAACGGCAACAGATAAAGAAATTATCGCCTTCTGCAAAGAAAAGCTCGCGCCTTATAAGGTACCCAAGCTGGTCGAATTCCGTAATGAACTTCCGAAGTCGGCCGTGGGCAAGGTTCTCCGCAAGATTCTTCGGGATGAGGAAATGGCCAAAAGCAAAAAGTAAGCGCCTAAAATATTGAACTGAAAAGGAGTAAAACATGAATTATCTATTACAGCCGAAAAAGTATAAGAGCCTTATGGCCGACGAAGGATCAAAGGCCATCATGAACAAGACCATCGCCTTCTTCGAGAAGATGGGTAAAACCAGACTTCTTGACGACTACAACAAGAAGATCTGGTACAGTGAGTTTATCGATTTCATCGGCAAGGAGCAGATTTTTGCCAAACTGCTTACGCCCAAGGAGTATGCCGGTGGTGATCCCGACTGTCGCTGGGATACGGCGCGCAACAGCGAATTCTCAGAGATTCTCGCCTTCTATGGCCCGGGATACTGGTACTGCTTCCAGGTGACCATCCTGGGCTTAGGGCCCATTTGGATGAGTCCTAATGAAACAGCAAAAAAGAAAGCAGCCAGGCTTCTCAAGGAAGGGGCGATCTTTGCGTTTGGCCTCTCCGAAAGAACCCACGGCGCTGATATTTATTCCACCGAAACCAATCTCACGCCAAAGCCGGACGGCACGTGGGTCGCAAACGGAGAAAAATATTATATCGGCAACGGCAATGAAGCAGAAATGGTTTCCACACTGGGCAAGATCAAGGACGACACCGACGATTACACTTTCTTTGTGACCAACTATCGGCACAAGGCCTACGAACTGAAGAAAAACGTCATCTCCCACCAGGATTATGTCGCCAACTTTGCGCTGCATGACTACCCCATCACCCAAGACGATATCCTCTCCCGGGGCCCCCATGCCTGGGATTCAGCGCTGAACACTGTCAACATCGGCAAGTTCAACATCGGTCCGGCCTCCATCGGTATTGCCGAACACTGTTTCTATGAAGCCATCACACACGCTTCCAACCGCATTCTCTACGGCATGAAAGTAACGGAGATGCCGCATGTGCGTAAAAACTTCATGGATGCCTGGCTTAGACTACTGGGAATGAAGATTTATCAGCGTCGCGCCACTGACTATTTCCGGGGCGCAGGGGGAAATGACCGGCGCTACCTGCTTTATAACCCCACCAGCAAAATGAAAGTAACCCTGCAGGCCGAAGAAGTGGTCAATCTTCTTTGGGACGTGATGGCCGCCAGGGCGTTTGAGAAAGACACCTATTTCCACACAGGCGCAAGCGAAGTGCGTGGTCCGTCCAAACTTGAGGGCACGGTGCATGTGAATGTGCAGCTCATCCGCAAGTTCATGAAGAACTACTTCTTCAGTCCGGTCGAGTTTGCCCCTACCACGCCGGACTTCTCGCTTACGGATGACCTGTTCCTGTTCAACCAGGGACCTGCCAAAGGTTTGGGCAAGATCCAGTTCCACGATTACAAGCCTGTTTTCGAGGTTTATAAAGAACTGCCCAATGTGGCTACCTTCATGAAGCAGATCGACATAATCAAGGAGATGTTGGACAAGGCGGCCCCGGACAAGGCACAGGACATGGATCCGTCGTGGTCCCTGCCTCTGGGTGAGATGTTCTCCATTGTCGTCTATGGACAGCTTATCCTCGAACAGGCCAAGCTCGACGAGCTTGATTTGGATATCCTGAATCAGATCTTCGACTTTATGATTCGTGATTTTGCACATTTTGCCATGCAGATCTACGGCAATCCCGGCTCAAACGATCTGCAACGTGACTATTGCACCAAAATCATGCTCATCAGGGCCATCCCGAATCCAGAGCAGTACAACAGGGTTTGGAAAAAGTATGTTTCTGTTTTGAACAGCGAATATGCCATGAGCGAATAACTTGACGACTGATTAGAAGGGCAGGAAATATCTTCCCCTGACATTCAGTAAACCCATAAACAAAGGGCAAACGATGAAAACACGTCTCACAGAAATGGTTGGCATCAAGTATCCGATTGTGCTCTCCGGTGTGAGCTGGACCAGCACGCCGGAAATGGTTGCGGCGGTATCCAATGCCGGTGGCCTGGCTAACGTTTCCAAAACGACCAAAGAAGCCACCGAGTACGGAGATACAAAGACCGGTGCTTTGCCTGTCGGACAGGTACAGGGTTTGATTCATGACGGGCCGACCGTGGCGGAATTGTTTGAGCGAACGATAGCGGAAGCGCAAAAGGCGCAGTCAAAAGTCAATGCCGCTTTCATAAGTAAGGAGGTTTAGCAATGAAATATTCCAAAATTACCGTTGAAATCCGTGACCACGTTCTTTTTATGGGGTTGAACCGCCCAGAGAAGATCAACGCCTTTGACATTGAAATGCATCACGAACTTGCCTGTGCCTTTGGTGAACTGGATCGTAATCCGGAGCTACGCTGCGGATTGCTTTTCGCCCATGGAAAGCATTTTACATCTGGCCTCGAGTTGGATAAGTGGGCAGTCGCGTCTCCTGCGGAACAAGCAATACCGGCCAACGCCATTAATCCCCTTGGTAAAGACGAGGATAAGCGATGTAGAAAACCGGTGGTTATTGCAGTTCAAGGCATTTGCTTTACTATAGGTTTTGAACTGATGCTGGCGCAGGATATTCGCGTAGTCGCAAGCAACGCCCGCATCGCCCTGCTGGAGGTAAAGAGAGGTGTTTTCCCAACGGGCGGAGGCACCGTCCGTCTTTTCCAGGAAATCGGTTGGGGAAACGCCATGCGCTACCTACTTACAGGCGATGAGTTAAGCGGTACCGAAGCTTACCGATTGGGTCTCGCACAGGAATTGACAGAACCGGGTAAAGAATTCGAAAGAGCTGCACAAATAGCGGCTGATATCGCCAAGCGCGCTCCCTTGGGTGTAATGGCATGCCTCAAGTCCTCTCGCTTTACCCAGACGTATGGAAACAAAGCCGCGTTTGCACAAATTGAAGAGGATATAGCACCCTTATTGTCAAGTGAGGATGCCAAGGAAGGGGTGATGTCTTTCCTGGAACGACGCGAAGCTAATTTTAAGGGCAGATAAGCCGGGCAGCTCGGCATGACTTCTCCTGAAAGCGCACCATTGAAAACCAGAAATAGGGCGCTGCCTCTATTAGAATGCCGACTTACGATGAAATCCTATGAAAGCATCGCGTTGACGGCAAAGGAATAGCAACCGTACAATAATACCCGGGGGAATTTCCCCCGGGTGTCAAACGTTCTCCAGAATCCTTTACAATCCATTGCCTAAAGTCTTTTCTCTGAATCAAGCAGATGCGAAAAATATCCCCCCTCTGTGATCGGGGTTTCTTTTATTCAGCAGTCAAAGTCAATAAATCAAACAAACGTTCGTTTTTCACAAGCCTTTTTAATAAGTCTTAAATAATTGTTATTATTGAATAATTACATAATATATATTCTTGACACTAGAAAATAATTAATATATATAGAGTGCGAAACATGAGTTTGAATGCTATTTTACTTTGACACCATTTCGAAGAAGTTTCAGGCCAATCAATGTGTTTCCCGGGTAACTCATAATATGAAATCGCAAGAAGTATAAATAAAACGCATTTTGAATTCCGGCGATGGCAAGGTAGATATCAGATTATGCAATATCTTCCGTGCAATGCCTGGAGTGCGCAAAACGCAGACTTGTTGCGACTTCATCAATCTTGTAACAAGGAGGAAGTAAAGATGAAGCAGATGTGTAAGTGTTTTTCAGTTGTTTTCCTGGTTTTTGCTGTATTATCTCTGACGGCTTATAGTCCATGCATGGCCGTTGCCGCCAAAACAGATAAAGTGGCCAAAGTGGACAAATCGAATAAACTGGCAAAGGCCAATGCCGTATTCGATGTAAAGAAAATGGCTGATATGTCGGATTTCGATCCGGGCAATCCCGTCATTCCTACAGGCGATACGATTAAAATCGCTGTGGTTGCGGCGTTCTCGGGTCCCAGCGCCTATAACGGGCAGATCTATTATGCTTTTGCACAATGGGTGGCTCATGACATCAATAAGCGCGGCGGCATTATGGTCGATGGCAAAAAGAAGCTGATCCAAGTCATTAAAGCAGATCACATGTCCAAGCCGGATCAGTGTAAGAAGGTTACCGAAAGAATGGCTCTTCAGGAAAAGGTCCATTTCTTCTGGGGTACCGATGGCAGCCATTTTATGAAAATCATCAACGAAACGGCTAACAAATATAAGATCATTGCTGTGAATGTTACCAACATGTCCGATGATCTTATGGATGCGACCAATTTTTCCCCTTACGCTTTCCATGCCGCTTTCTCGACAGGTTCCGCCGCCCGTGGTCTGGCTTATTACTATGGTCAAATCCGGAAAAAGGAAACGAAGTTCTATATTTTGAACCAGGATTATGCCTTCGGTCACAACTTTGCGGATGCCTTCAAAAAGGGGCTAAAGGAATACTATCCTGAAGCGCAACTGGTCGGCGAGGATTACCACAAACTCTTCTTGACCGATTATGCTCCCTACCTGGAGAAGATTAAGGCCTCTGGCGCTGAAGTCATTTTTACGGGTGACTGGCTTCCCGATGCAGGCAACTTGCTAAAGCAGGCTCGCCAGATGGGCGTGAAGATTCCTTTTGCCAACACCTATATCGACGAGCCCAATTATCTGAATGAAACCGGCGTGGAAGGTACAAAAGGCCTGGTCAATATCAGTGCCTATTTTGACACCACACCGTTCTTTAAAACTCCGGAACAAATCAAATTCTACAAGACTTGGGCCGATCAGGCGAAAAAGTGGCAGACACCGCCTTACGGCAGCATTGCTTTCACGCATGCGACCGCGAATACAGCTGGCTGGATCATGACGACCTATTGGCTGATGAGCGTTATTGAGCGGGCACAGAGCATTGACCCGGAAAAGATCATTAAAGTCTGGGAAAATGACAGTTTTCAATACATTAATGGGAAAGTGGTCAAGATGAGGGCCTGTGATCACAAGATGATCCTGGATCTCGGCGTCACCGAATTTGTACCGCCGGAGCAACAGAAGGTGTCTATGAATATTCCCCCCTATTATTGGTTCAAGAATGCCTCTTATGTGGGACAGGTATTCAAAATTCCGGCAGCCAAAGTTCTCCCCTGGATGGATCAGAAGTTGGATCGCTGTAAGGGAAAGAATGACTGGGGTGAATAGCTGATCCGTCAGCAACAACATTCTCGCCAAAGAGAAAAAAGCAATCACTGAAAAGGCCCCGGCTAACCGAGCGGGGCCTTTTGTATTTCACGGAGGAATCTTATATCTACAACAAACGTTAGTATTTCACTTTTCGTCATCATTACTTATAAGTTATTGTTAATATTGAATATCGTTGGTTATCTATATGCTTGACTTCGCGTTAAAACTATTATAGACATAAATTAGATGTATTAGTTTTTAATTTGAAAGGAGGGTATTGGAATGAGTTGTTTTCTTAAGCGTTTTTCGTTCGTGTTCTTGATTTTATCTGTTTTTTCTCTGGTGGCCTATGCGCCAACCACGGCCACGGCGGCCAAAGTTGATAAAAAAGCCAAAACAGCCAAAGCAGATCCGTCGGACAAGTTTGGTAAGGTGAATGCGGCCTACGACGCCAGCAAGATGGGGGATATGTCAGACTTCGATCCGGCCACAGTCGTTTCTCCTACAGGGGACACGATTAAGATCGCTGTTGTGGCTTCCTTTTCGGGTCCTGCCGCTTTAAACGGAACGCTCTATTGGCATGTGACGCAATGGGTGGCGCATGACATCAACAAAAGGGGCGGCATCTGGGTCGACGGCAAGAAAAAACTCATCGAAATCATCAAGGCCGATCATATGGGCAAACTGGATCAGTGCAAAAAGGTTGTTGAGCGGATGATCCTTCAGGAGAAAGTTCACGTCCTGTGGGGCACCGACGGCAGCCATCTGATGAAGGTCATCAATGAAGCGGCCAATAAATATAAGGTCATTGCAATCAATGCCACCTGTCTGTCTGATGATCTTATGGATGCGACCAATTTTGGGCGCTATGCTTTCCATACCGCTTTTTCCACTGAGCAGGTTGGCCGTGGCCTAGCCTATTACTATGGCCAAATTCGTAAGAAGGAAAAGAAGTTCTACATCCTCAATCAGGATTACTCCTTTGGCCATCAACTGGCCGATGGATTCAAGAAGGGATTGAAGGAATATTATCCAGAGTCACAGCTCGTTGGCGAAGATTTCCATAAGCTCTTCCTCACGGATTACGCCCCTTATCTGGAGAAGATCAAGACCTCCGGCGCCGAAGTTATCTTCACCGGCGACTGGCTGCCCGATGCGGGCAACCTCCTCAAGCAGGCCCGGCAGGCGAATATAATGCTGCCTTTTGCTAATATCTATATGGACGAACCCAATAGCTTGCATGAAGCCGGTGTCGAGTGGACAAACGGATTGATCAATCTCAGTACCTTCAGCACGGCAAACCCGCAATTTCAGTTGCCGGGGCACATCAAAATGTACAAGGCTTGGAATGACCAGTGGAAGAACAAATGGAAGACAGCGCCATACAATAGCAAGCTTTTTGAAATTTATGGCGGTAATTATGGTTCCTGGACGGGAGTTACCTATTGGCTGCTGAGCGTTATAGAAAGGGCCAAGAGCACCAACCCGGAAAAGATCATCGCCGTGTGGGAGAATGACACCTATCAATTCGTCAATGGGAAAAAAGTGAAGATGAGAGCCTGTGATCACAAGATCGTTCAGAATCTTGCCATTTCCGAATTCGTGCCGTGGGAGCAGCAGAAGGTTTCCTTCAATATTCCTCCCTACTACTGGTATCAGGGCTCTTCCAGTTACGGCCCGACGGCTGTGCTACCGGCCGAAAAGGTGCTCCCCTGGATGGACCAGAAACTGGATCGCTGTAAGGGAAAGAATGACTGGGGTGAATAGCTGATCCGTCAGCAACAACATTCCTGCCAAAGAGAAAAAAGCAATCACTGAAAAGGCCCCGCTAACCAAGCGGGGCCTTTTGTATTTCACGGGGAAGTCTTATATTTACAACAAACGTTAGTATTTCATTTTTCATCATTATCGCTTGTATGTTATTGTTAATATTAAGCATAGTTGATTGAAGATATCTACTTGACTTCATGTTAAGACTCATATAGGTGTGACTCTAATCTTTTAGTTACAAATTTCAAAGGAGGGTATTGGAATGAGGTGTTTTCTTCAGCGTTTTTCGTTCGTGTTTTTGATTTTCGCGGTTTTTTTTCTGGTGGCTTATGGACCGACCACGGCCATGGCGGCCAAAGTTGACAAAAAAGCCAAAACAACCAAAGTAGATTCTTCAGACAAGCTGGGCAAAGTGAATGCGGCCTATGACGCCAACAAGATGGGTGATATGTCGGATTACGATCCATCCAACCCCATCATCCCAACGGGGGATACAATCAAGATCGCTGTTGTGGCCTCTTTTTCCGGGCCAGCCGCTATAAACGGTGCGCTTTATTGGCATGTGGCGCAATGGGTGGCCCATGACATCAATAAAAGAGGCGGCATCTTTGTGGACGGCAAAAAGAAGCTCATCGAGATCATCAAGGCCGATCACATGAGCAAGCCGGACCAGTGCAAGAAGGTCGTGGAGCGGATGATACTCCAGGAGAAGGTTCATATCCTGTGGGGCACCGACGGCAGCCATCTGATGAAGATCATCAATGATACAGCCAACAAATATAAGGTCATTGCCATCAATGCGACATGCCTGTCCGACGACCTTATGGATGCGACCAATTTTGGGCGTTATGCCTTCCATGCCGCTTATTCCACCGAGCAGGTCGGCCGTGGTATGGCCTATTATTACGGACAGATCCGGAAAAAGGAAAAGAAGTTTTACATCCTCAACCAGGATTACTCTTTCGGCCATCAACTGGCCGCGGGATTCAAGCAAGGGTTGAAGGAGTACTATCCTGAGGCTCAGCTCGTTGGCGAAGATTTCCATAAGCTCTTCCTCACGGATTACGCCCCTTACCTGGAGAAGATCAAGGCCTCCGACGCCGAAGTCATCTTCACCGGCGACTGGATGCCCGATTCGGGTAACCTCCTGAAGCAGGCAAGGCAGATGAACATTATGATTCCTTTTGCTAACATCTATATGGACGAGCCCAATAGTCTTCACGCTGTCGGTGTCGAGGGCACGAAGGGATTGATCAATCTGAGTACCTGGAATACAGCGAACCCGCAATTTCAGTTGCCTGGATACATTAAAATGTACAAGACGTGGCATGATCAGTGGCAGAACAAATGGAAGACGCCGCCATACAACAGCCGGACTTTTGAAGTTTACGGAGGCAATTGGGGCTCGTGGACGGGAGTTACCTATTGGCTGCTGAGCGTTATAGAAAGGGCCAAGAGCACCGATCCGGAAAAAATCATCGCCATCTGGGAGAATGATACCTATCAATTCGTCAATGGGAAAAAGGTGAAGATGAGAGCCTGCGATCACAAGCTCGTTCAGGATCTTGCCGTTTCCGAATTCGTACCGTGGGAGCAGCAGAAGGTTTCCTACAACATCCCTCCCTACTACTGGTATCAGGGCTCTTCCAGTTGGGGCCCAACGTCGGTGGTACCGGCTGCCAAGATTCTCCCCTGGATGGACCAGAAGCTGGATCGTTGTAAGGGGAAGAATGACTGGGGCGAATAGCACCTAAAATCAACGTGGCCCATCATGATGCGCCACGGATTTGTTTTACACAGCAGATCAACCCTGTCTGAGATAGGGTTGATCTGCAATGATCACGCTCACCATCCCCGCACGACCCACCACGATTTTCGGGCTCCTCTAAACGGAAGCTTTTTTTGTATGCTAATCTAAGTCAATATTGTTTATTGTAGTAGGAGCAAATAATTGCTATGTCACCTTTAGGTGATTTGCCCCCACATGTTTTCTCAAGGAGGCCGTATGGATGACAGAATTCGAAATGCAATCTATCGGCAGATTAAAAATGAACCATTCGGTAAAATATTCGGATTGACATTGGTTGATGTGCAGGAAGGCTACGCCAAAGTGGAAATGGTTTTTACGGGCGACATGGAAAACATGTTCGGCATGGCCCATGGCGGCGCGATTTTCTCGCTGATGGACGCAGCTTTTGAAGTCGCTTCCAACTCACACGGCACGATGGCTGTCGCTCTTAATATGAATATCAATTATCTAGCCTCACCGGCCAAAGGCGCAAAACTCACCGCCGAAGCCAGGGAGATCAACAAAACCAAAAGAACCGCCGCTTATGATATCCGCGCCACTGACGATTCGGGAAAGCTTCTGGCTTCCTGTCAATCACTGGTGTACCGGTTGGACAAACCGCTGCCTTTCCTCGAAGAATAAAAAACAGTTTTAAGTTTTAAGATTTAAGTTTTAAGTAAAAGACAACATCCCCTGCATGATATCAACGAAACTTAAAACTTAATTACTTAAATCTTAAAACTTATTTATTGATTTCTACAATCAGATACTTCTTCTTCCCTTTGCGGACGCGCAGTTCATTTCCACCGGCAAAATCATCGGGCGATAGTTTTTCATTCACGGATTTCACCTGACGATCATTGATGTAAATACCGCCCTGCTCGATGAGACGTTTGGCTTCCGACATCGATTGCGTAAGCCCTGTCTTGGCGCAGGCGGACGTGATTAAGATGCCCGCATCTAACTCTTTGAGGGAAACTGCATAACGGGGAATAGCGGATGTATCAGCTTGCGGCGCTTCACGCGGAATATCACTCAACGGAAACAAATCGGCATCGACCGGGCGCGAATGGAAAGCCTCCATGGAGGCGCGCCAGGCAGCGCGGGCGGCATCAGCGCCATGGGTAACTTTGGTCGCCTCATAAGCCAGCACGGCCTTGGCCATGTTCAGCCTCGCATCGGCCAGTGCTTTAACAATAGCAATTTCTTCAAGAGGCAGATACGTAAAGAGTTTGAGAAACCTCTCCACATCGGAATCGTCACAGTTGATCCAGTACTGATAGTACTCATACGGTGTGGTCAAAGCACCATCCAGCCAGATGGTGCCTTTTTCCGTTTTTCCCATCTTGTGTCCGAGTGATGTCGTAATCAGGGGAAAGGTAACGGCCTGCGCATCTTTGGCTTCGACTTTGCGGATGAGTTCGGTGCCGGCCAGCATATTGCCCCACTGGTCGTTGCCGCCCATTTGCAGGGCGCAGCCGTAATGCTGGAAGAGATACAGAAAATCATAGCCCTGCAAGAGCATGTAGTTGAACTCGATAAAATTGAGCCCCTTCTCCAAGCGGATTTTATAGCTTTCCGCCGCCAGCATCTTGTTGACGCTGAAATGCCGCCCGATATCGCGTAGAAATTCAATGTAGTTTATTTTGGTCAACCAGTCAGCGTTGTTTAAAAGCAGCGCACGGCCTTCGGAAAAATCGAGATACCGGGAGAGTTGTTTACCCAGGCACTGAGCGTTGTAATCAATTTGCTCGCGGGTGAGAACCTGACGCATTTCCGTCTTGCCGCTGGGATCGCCGATCAGCCCGGTGCCACCGCCAACGAGCGCGATGGGGCGGTTGCCATTTTTCTGCATATGCGCCAACGCCATAATGGGCACCAGACTGCCGATATGCAGGCTAGTGGCGGTAGGATCAAAGCCAATGTAACAGGTCACGGGTCCTTTTACGAAAAGCTCTGTAATCAAGGCTTCGTCTGTGATTTGTTCGACAAAACCTCTTTCCTTTAAAATCTCATAAGCGCTTTTCATCCCCCATTGCCTCCGTTTATTAGTGAAACTCCAATGACGTAAGCAAAGCGAAACGACATTGGCTAGTTGAACTTATTCCGCAAAGCGGAGGGAGTAATACCCAAGGCTTACCTTGGATATTACTCCCGTGGTTCTTTTAATTTAACACTTATCCTCTCGATAGCATTGGCCTTGCCGCTCTGCGCATCAATATCCATAATGACTCCCTGCAGACGCACATCGCCTTTGGCCACGTCAAACTTATTGGGAATCTGTGTGAGAAACCTTTCGATAATGGCATCTTTTTTCATACCAATAATCGAATCAAACGGTCCGGTCATCCCTACGTCACTGATGTAAGCGGTCCCGCCCGGCAAAACTTCGTCATCCGCCGTCTGCACATGCGTGTGCGTGCCCAATACCGCAGAAACCTCACCGTCAAGATACCAGCCCAATGCTTTCTTTTCCGATGTCGCTTCCGCGTGCATATCGACGATGATGACATTGGTCTTTGTTTTAAGCCGGGCAATTTCTTTTTTCGCCGCGACAAACGGGCAGTCAATCGGCGCCATGAAAATTCTTCCGGCCAGGTTAAGCACGCCGACATAATCGCCTGCGGCGGTCGGCATTAATACCGATCCTTTTCCCGACACAGTACCCGGATAATTGGCAGGACGCAGGAGTGTTTCGTAATCTCCCATAAACTCCAGGACTTCTTTTTTATCCCAGATATGATTGCCGGACGTCAGAATATCGATATGTGCATCATACAGTTCTTCAACAATATCGCGGGTGATGCCGAAACCGGCCGCGGCATTTTCACAATTGGCAATCACCAGATCGACGGCATGGCCGGCAACAAGCGACGGCAATAACTCTTTAATCGCCCTGCGTCCGGGCTTGCCCACGATATCGCCAATAAAAAGAATTTTCATTTTTCACTCAATCTTTGTGCATGTCTATTTTGCAAAATTAGACACGCGGGTTTCCCGAATGACCGTTACCTTGATCTGCCCCGGGTATGACAGCTCGCTTTCGATTTTCTTAATGATATCGTTGCACAGCATCACGGTATCATTATCGGAAATCTTTTCATTTTCCACCATGATGCGTATTTCGCGCCCCGCCTGAATCGCAAAGCACTTATCAACGCCGTTGAAGGAATGAGCAATTTTTTCAAGTTCCTCCAGGCGCTTGACATAGGTTTCCAGCATTTCGCGGCGCGCGCCGGGTCGGGCTGCGGATAATGTATCCGCTGCCTGTACAAGCACGCCCAGAAGCGTGTTGTTACGCCCGTCGTCGTGATGCGTGGCAATCGCCTGAACAATGCGTGGATTCTCGCCAAAGCGCTTGGCGAAGTCGGCGCCGATAGCGGCGTGCGTTCCTTCAATCTTGTGGTCCACTGCTTTGCCAATGTCGTGCAGCAGTCCCGCGCGCTTGGCTTCCTTGATGTTCATTTTCAGCTCAGCGGCCATTAATCCTGTCAGATAAGCCACATCAATGGAATGCTGCAGAACATTTTGTGAATAGCTGGTGCGGTATTTGAGCGCGCCCAGCATGTTGATTATTTCGGGATGGATGTCGTGAACACCGCAGTCGAAAGACGCCTTCTCGCCGGTTTCACGGATAATCTGCTCCACTTCCGTCCGCACTTTTTTGACAATCTCCTCAATCCGGCCGGGATGAATGCGTCCGTCCTGAATGAGCCGTTCCAGTGAAATCCTGGCCACTTCTCGGCGAATCGGATCAAAACTGGAAAGGACCACCGCTTCGGGCGTGTCATCAACAATCAGGTCAATGCCAGTGGCTGCTTCAATCGCACGGATATTGCGGCCTTCGCGCCCGATGATGCGTCCTTTCATTTCTTCGCTGGGCAGATTAACGACGGAGACCGTATGTTCAGCGACATAATCTCCCGCGTATCTTTGAATGGAATAAGCGATAATTTCCCGGGCTTTCCGATCCCCCGTGAGCTTGGCTTCCTCTTCAATTTTACGGACAATCGCCGCCGCATCACGCTTGGCTTCTGTCTCCATCGATTGGATGAGGATGTTTTTCGCTTCTTCGGGCGTAATGCCAGCAATCTTCTCTAATTTTTCTTTTTGCTCTTCCACCAACGCATCCAAGCGTCGATGCTTTTCCTCTAGGGCATTCTCTTTTTGGCTTAAAGTTTTGTCACGCCCCTCGATATTTGATTCTTTTTGTGACAATGTGTCGATGCGCTTATCCAGATTTTCTTCTTTAGTCCGAATACGCTTTTCCAGCCCTTCCAGATCACTTTTTACGTCTTTAGTTTCCCGGTCAAAATCCGCCTTCATTTTCAGCAGATTTTCCTTAGCCTGCAAAATAGCTTCTTTTTTGATCGTTTCGGCTTCCTTCTTGGACTCCTCAACAATACGCGCCGCCAGACTTTCTGAGGCCTTAATTTTATTTGCCGTGAATATTTGTTTTAGAACATAACCGACAACCGCACCCGCCAAGACTGCCACTATTATAAACAGGAAAAACAAACCGCCGTTAAACATGATGATTCCCTCCTCTTTTGTCCCATTGAATAAACTGCCTTAATGAACTTCTTTTGCCAGAATAATCAGGCAGAAAAATTCAACAGGACTATATTTAAACCTTCCGGCAAACACTGATCAGCAACTTTGCCGAAGGATTCATGGCTCATTATAATTGTTAAATGTATGTCGATAGAGAAAAGGAGGGCAGGATCAATAAAAATCCCCGCCTATGCCGTGTTAATCACGATTTTGAACCTTTTAAAAAAGTGGGCGCCCGGTGTTGTTTGTTTCAGGCTTTCTGCCACCCGACCAGCGGGAAAGGCGGACATGCTCACCGCAAACAAGTATAAGCCCCAGGTTCAAAGTGTTGGCTCAAAAACAAATGACAATCACGCACATCGCAGGGGTAAAATATTTCAATTAACTTGCGTTTTCAATAAGTTGAATTAATTTTTCAGACCGATGCTCTAGGTGATCGCACAGATCCTGATTAACTCCCTTTAATTTTAAAAAATCTTCTGTAATGTTCAAAGCTGCCAAGATAGCCACATCCAATATACGGAGTTCATCACTGGATCGGACAATATCTTCCATTTTTTCATTGACAAACCGGACAACCTTAGCCACCTGTTCATCTTCCGCATCACTCAAAACCGCAAGTTCCTGTCCTAAAACTTTAATGTCATAACGCTTTTTCAAATTCAACGCCCTGGAAGATTATTTTACCACTTCTACATCTGCAAGTAAATCAAGCAGTGAATCCACCCTCGCGCGTACGCTGTTCCTTTCCTCATCTAATACCCTAACTTTGCTTTGTAACTGTTCTATCTCCAATTCTTTATTTTTTAGCGCTTCCTCCGATATTAAAATCTGTTTTTTTAAAAAAACCTGTTCACTAACAATATGCTTAATCTTATCTTCAAGTTCTGTAAATTTAACGATTTCCATGTTTGATTCAACCCTTTTTTCAGAATGTACCGCCACTGACACTGCTTTAAATTTCTCTTTATTTATGCCAATTCATTCCTGGAATGTCAAGTCATTATTTTGGTTTGCGATTCTGCAAGCGATTGAAAATACCTGTCCAATTCCGACAACATCGCATCGCTGTCCGTCATTTTTCCCACGATTTCCCTGAACCGGCCTGAACCTGTCAATCCCTTGGTGTACCAGAGCAAATGTTTGCGGAA